>WQZL01000025.1 GCA_009780755.1 Promicromonosporaceae bacterium
CCCCGGCTATCGGGGTACCCGCGCCGTTGACTATCCGACCGGTGATCGAACGCCCCGCTTGCAGGTTGATGTTTTGGCGGTTGGTGCCGGGGTTGGTGCGAATCTGCGCGGCCTGTGCCTCTACCGGGCACACGGTGCCGTTGGTGTTGCACACCCAGCCGCGAGCCTGCCCGAAGAGGGGGTCTACCCGCATCTCGTAGACGGCCCCTGGCCACAGCGGGCCGACATAGAACACGCCGTTGGTGTAGACGTTCGTGGCCAGCCAGTCCGTCTCTCTGGTGCTGCCAGAGGGGCGGGCGCTCACCAGGACATCGCGTACGGCGGCGCCACCGAGGGTGACCCGGCCGGTGATGTAGGTGGCTTGGACGAGCCGGGCGTTAATCCCCACCACCTGGGTGCCCGCCGAGACGTTGATGATGCGAGCATTTGCCACATCGGCGGTATGCCCACCCGCCGCGGTCAGATAGCCAGCGGGAATGCGCGCGTAGTAGAGGTCCTCGACGTGCAGCCGGTATATGCCCGGAGGTAGATCCTCGATGCGGAAGGTGCCGTTGTCCTCGGTAAAAACGGCGGGGCCAAACTCTTCGCCGGGACGTAGCGGAGTGACGGCAACATCGGGGAGCGGCACTCCCGCCCGGTCGGTAAGGCGACCGGTGATGACCCCTCCTGGCGATGCGGCGGCGCTTTGCGGCGCGACCACGCCTGTGGCCAGTAGGCCCACAATCACCAGCGCGCTAAACGCCGTCCGAATCATTGGTTTGATCCCGCGCGAGCTTGAGCGCGCGTCCTTTTTCATTCCCATAGGGCAAAATGTAGCGGTTTGTGCGGCGTGTGCGAGCTAACACTGGCCGATTTAGTTTGTTGTCGAGTCGCCTAATCGCCCCGGAAACCACGCAAGCGCCTGATCTGACCGCTCAACTGCTGCGGGTTAGCCGAAAAATGCGCAGTTTGCGGCCAGAGTCAATTTCGTATCTGCGGTAGTTCGGCCACTGACGTTGCAGGGTTACCCAGGCGGCCTCGCGCTCGTCGTCGGGCACCAGCGTCGCCCCGACCGGGGTGTTCTTGCGGCCCCGGTAGTCGATCTCGGCCTGGGGGTTGGCCAGCAGGTTGTATGTCCAGCCGGGATGCTTGGCTCCGGCAAAGTTGGAACCGGTTATCAGCAGGGTTTCACCGTCGGGCACACACATGAGTTCGTTGCTGCGTCGCTTGCCGGTTTTTGCGCCCACCGTGTGCAGCACCAGCGAGGGCATTATCAGCCCGCTTGCCACCAGGCGTCCCCCGGTCAGGCAAGAAAGCACCCGCTCCAGGGGCGGCATCACCTTGGGGCCAACCCGGCGAAACCAGCGCGTGCGGGAAACCCAGGCAATGGCGACGCGAATGGGACGCGGAGCGGTAGGCACCCACGCATCCTGCCACACCCCTGGCCCGCTTATCCGCAGATGCCGGTACGCTCACCTGCGTGAGAGTCCGCGCCCGCCTTGCCACCCTAGCCGCTGCGGTGGGCCTATTGGCGTTCGTCGGCGCAACGGCGAACGGACTAGATCACGAGTATCTAGCCGTTGTCCCAGCGGCGGATTACCTACCACCCACCCCGATGCCCGGTCTGCTTATCGATGCCTCGACACTGCCGATGTCTATTGAACCGATCCAGGTTGAGCCAGCCCCCAGATGGCGGCTGACCTACCCCGGTGAACCGGGCTGCGTGGCTCGCAATGGCCTGCTCGTGTTAATCACCCCGACACATCCGATCTACCCTCTCGACTACCGCCCGCCCGAGATGGTGCGCGTCGGGGGTGACTATGTAGCGGCCATCGCGGCCAACTCGCTCCGCGAGATGTTTGACGCCGCACGGGCGGCTGGGCTGCCCTTGACCAACCACAGCGGGTTTCGTTCCTATGAGCAGCAGGCCCAGCTGTGGCGGGGCGCGACCCGCCGGTATGGGGTTGCCATCGCCCAACGGTGGTGGGCCAGGCCGGGCCACTCAGAACACCAGTTAGGTCTTGCCATCGACCTATCTTCCGCCTTTCGCAGCTTCCGACACACCCCGCACTCCGCCTGGGTGGCCGAAAACTCCTGGCAATTCGGCTGGATCGTCCGCTACGAATATGGCACCGAGTACATCACGGGCATCGCCTATGAGCCGTGGCACCTGCGCTACATCGGTCGCGAGGCGGCAGCCGCCTACCGAGAGGGCAACTACCGCACGCTAGAAGAGTTTCTCGGCATGATCCCCGAGCCGCCCACCCCCGACTAGCTTTCGCCAAGCCGGTGGTTGATCCTGTCGAAACCACCTTGCCCCGACGCTAGTGTTGACCGGCATTATGGGGCTATTCCCCGTCGTTTAGGCGTAGGTGACTCATTAGTTCTTGGTAAAGCGCATCGCTCGCCAACAACTCGCTGTGCGTGCCGGTGGCGCGAATCTGACCACCGTCGAGCAGCACCACCTGGTCGGCCAGTTGCACCGTTTCGGCACGGTGCGCGATGGTAACCACCGCGCGAGTACGGGCGACGGCGGCAATGACCTCGTGAATAGCGTCTTCCGTGGCGCCGGAAATCTGCGAGGTCGGCTCGTCCAGGAGCAGCACATCCGGGTCGCGCAATAGCGCCCGGCCCAGGGCCAGCTTCTGCCGCGTGCCCCCCGTCATGGTCGCACCGATCAGTTCCGAGTCGAGACCGTCTGGCAGGTCGGCCACCTCCCACCCGAGGTGAACGGCTTTCAGCGCGGCCAGCAGCTCCTCGTCGGTGGCCTTCGGCTTGGCGACGATGAGATTGTCGCGAACGGTGCCGGGCAGCACGGTCGGTTCCTGTTCCACGTAGGCGAACCGCTCACGCACCTGGGCGAAGGTCAGATCGTCATAGGAGGTACCGTCAAGCAGCACCTCGCCGACGCGCGGCGCAAGGAAACGCAACATAAGCGACATTACTGATGTTTTGCCAGCGCCGGAGGGGCCAACCAGCGCGACATGCCCAGTGCGCGGAACCGTTAGATTCAACCCGGTAACCACATCACCCTCACGGGGGCTGTACGCCGCGGTGACATCCCGGAACTCAACAATCGGCGCCTCGGCAGCCGAGCCGCCTGCGGTCGAAACCACCTCACCACCCCTGGCTTCGGCAAGCTCACCCGACGCCTCCCACGGAATCTCTTGCGCTTCGGCGACGCGCTTGGCAGCCGCCAGGCCGCTTTGGATGGTACCCAAGCCATCGGCAATCTCCATGAGCGGCCCCATAAAGTTCATCGCGTACATGATGAACGCGACCAGGGCCGCAATGGAAAGGTGCCCGTTTTGTACCCGCCAGGCGCCAAAGCCGAGCATACCGGCGGTGACCAGCATCATGCCGCCCAGCCCCACCTCATAGGCGAGTACCTCGGTAATCATGGCGGAGATGTTGTGCTTGCGGGCACGCTTGGCCGACTCCAGGGCCGTGGTCTCCCGCACGCCCTCGGCACCGAGCGCCTTAATGGTGCGCAGCGACTTGATCGAGCCTTCTAGCCCGCCGCCAAGTTCACCGATGGCCTCCTGCGCCTTAGCCCGTTCACGACCAACCCGCGGCATGAGCCGGCTCATAAACAACGCAAGTACCAGCAAAGCCCCTAGCGTGATGCCGAGCATCGGGCCATCGATAGAACCCATGAAGGCTATGGCGCCGATGACGCCGGTTAGGGCCGTGACAAAGGAAACGAAACCGCTGCTGACCGATAGGTTGATAAGCGGGGCATCGGCGGTAGCTCGGGAGACGAGATCGCCGGAGTTGCGCTCTAACACATCGGGCACGCGGCCGCGCAAAATGCGCCGAACGAGCGCGGCGCGAACGTCATAGACCACGCCCTCCCCCGCCCAACCAAGCACAATGAGCTGCACCCCAAGAGCCACGATGGCCACGATGACCACGGCAAAGGCCGCCACCACATAACCCGTCACCGATTGGCCCAGCGTCAGGGCTTCGATTACGTATTCCGTGATGCGCGGGAACCACAGGTTCGCCACCGTGCCGATGATGCCGAACAGCGCCCCGATGAATACCTTGCCGCGATGCGGCCAGATGAAGGAGATGAGGGTACGAAAGTTGCGTTCTCCGGCGGTTTCGGCGGGGTCAGCCTGGGCGGGTAGCGTTGCAGTCACGAGCCGCAACAGTACATGCATGTTCCGTTTTCGTGCAACTTAATTCCGAAACGGTAGATGTTTGCATTAGAGTTACCTCATGCCCTCTGCTGCCCGCGCCCGCACTCGGCGCCTGCTCCTGGATGCCGCGGTTGTCGTGCTGGCCAAGGATGCCAAGGCATCGCTAGGGCAGATCGCCGATGCGGCGGGGGTTGGTCGCACCACGCTGCATCGGTATTTCCCAGAGCGTGCCGACCTGCTAGCCGCCCTGACCGCCGATTTTCGCGAACAATTTGCCGCCGCCAATGAGCGCGCTGCCCTGGCCGATGGGCTAGCAGCCCAGGCCATCGAACGTCTTTGCCTGGAGTACCTCCAATTCGCCAACCATCTAGCGCTGTTGGTGACGGACACGCTCAGCGAGAAAGATGTTTTCATCGGCGATGAACTCGCCCTCGAAGCGAGCCTGCATGCAACCGTGTCCCGCGGCCATAAGGACGGCTCCATCGATCCGGCCCTGACCCCGGAATGGATTTCGGCCACCCTCTATGCCCTGATCTACGCCGTTGGTGACCTACTGGCCTACACGGGCGTCACCCGCTACGAGGCCAGCCGCCAACTCATCCACACCCTCCGCAAAACCCTCGCGCCCTAGGCAGCTACCAATCGATATGCCACGCCAAGCACCTCATACGTTGATTTGGCACGCGAATCACAGCTGAGCAGCGTTAGCCCATGAGTCTTGGCACAAGCCCCGACGAGACCGTCGAATACCGCGCCGCCAATGATGCCGCCGCTGGCAAAATGTGACACCAACTGATCCGCAGCGCTGCCATCAAGGTATACCGTCTCCGGAAACTCGGCGGCGATCAGCCGTGCCGCATCCATGCCGCTTAGCCGGGCCGGGTAAGGCAGGCGTGTCAGCACAGAGTATGTCTCAAAGCAGGCATGTCCACTCAATCCCAGAGCCTTGCCCCTCGTGGCAGCATTCACCGCCTCGTGGAAACCGTTCGATTCATCGACTAGAGCTATTGCCGCGCTGGTGTCAAGCAGCAATACGTCAACGTTGGAGGCCAAGACGCAGCTCCCTAATCTCGTCAGGGCTGGTGATTCCCGACCCGTGGCGAAGCCTGAGTCGCCCATCTCGCTCCACCAAGGGTGATGTCGGGACCCGCAAGGTCACCCCAGCCTCGGTGTACTCGATCTCCACCTCTCCCTCCCGCAATCCTGCGGCCTCCCGAGCAGCCTTAGGTATGACTATTCGCCCAGCTCGATCAATGGTGGTAATCATGGTATTCACATTACCATCACTACTGCCATTGTCGTTGCTCACTGGCTGCCACCCGGTGCCGGATCAGTGACACCCTGAGCGGAGATCAGGGGCGAATCCGGGGGCTACCTAATAGCAGCACAATAACCAGGCAGACGATGCTTAAGGCATGAACACACAACCACACCCCACGCACTACCGTCCCACCCAGCGTCCGTTCTTCCGCCCCACGCAGGGCCGCGTCTTCGGCGGCGTCTGCGCCGCCGTGGCCGACCACTTCGGTTGGAACCGCACCACCGTGCGCATCGCCGCCGTCGCCTCCATCATGTTGCCCGGCCCGCAGGTACTCATCTACCTCGCAGCCTGGGCGCTCATCCCCTCTGAGCAACGCTACTTCGAGCAGCTTCGTTGGCAACAACCCGTCCCTGCCTGGACGCCCGCCCCGCAGCACACCTACCCGTCCCCGGCCAATCCCATCCAGCTATAACCGAGGCCGCGATGGCCCTGCGCTGGCTCAGGCAGTCGCCAACGAACGATCAGGCCCGTAAGTAAGCCAAGTCGTAGATTGTGCGACCGGCGTTGATGCCCCGCTGCTCGAAGGCGGTCAGTACGCGGCCATCAAAGCGCGCCGCCCAGGCGCCAAGGGCGTCTTCGCCCGGCCCGTGTGCGTTTGAGAGAGCGGGGCAGCCTTCGCAAACCTCTCGGATTTGCTGGGCGTAGTGTGCCCAATCGGTGGCGAGTCGCAACATGCCACCTGGCCGCAGCGCGCGGGCGGCTAGCGCCACGAACTCCGGCGTAATCAGTCGCCGCTTGTGATGCCGCTTCTTGTGCCAGGGATCGGAGAAGAAGATCCACATCTCATCGACGCTGCCGTCTGGCAGCCCGGTGGTAAGCAGGTCCACGGCGTCGGCCTGGATTAGCCGCAGGTTGTCCAAACCGGTTCGGTCGCGGCATTGCTCGGCTCGCACCATCGCCTGGGCCACGCCGGGCGTGTACACCTCGACACCTAAAAAGTTGCGCTCTGGGCTTTCGGCGGCGGCCGCGACAATGTTCTCGCCGCGTCCGGTGCCGATCTCGACGATCAGCGGGGCTTGTCGTTTAAAGGTGGTCGCCGCGTCGAGCTGCCATTTGGGGGCGATGGAGAGCGTATTTTGCCCCCGCGGCACATCGATCAGGTATCGTTCGCGCGCGGTGTCCCACACGCGCTGCTGCGCGTTGGTCAGCCGCTCGGTGCGCCGCACATACGAAACGATCTTCCGCCGACGCGGCTCGCCCACTCCATCTTCCAGGTTGGTCTCAGTCACCGCTCAAGCCTAATGCGTTCCCGAGTTCGGCAGTTTGGTTCATTTTCGGTAGCTTGAGTTGCCGAAAATGAACCAAACTGCCGAACGGGAAAGTGATTTAGCGGTCTACGCGGGCGGAACCGCCACCGGCTAGCTTGCGGACCTCGGCCAAGGTGGCGGTGGTGGTGTCACCAGGGGTGGTCATGGCGATGGCGGCGTGGGCGGCGCCGTATTCGACGGCCTCTTGCAGCGTGTCTAGCTCCATCAGGCCGTAGGCCAGACCCGAGGCGAAAGAATCGCCGCCGCCGACGCGGTCGTAGATTTCCATGTTCGGGCGGTGCGTCGCCTCGGCGAAGCCTTCCGCCCGGCTCCAGGCGATGGCGCCCCAGTCGTTGATCGAGGCAGTTTTGACGCCGCGCAGAGTGGTGCCGATGGCTTGGAAGTTTGGGTAGGCGGCGCTGGCCTGTTCGATCATCGCCCGAAATGCCGTGGTGTCGAGATCGGTCAGGTTCTCGTCTACACCCTCAACGTGGAAGCCGAGCGAGGCGGTGAAGTCCTCCTCGTTGCCGATCATCACATCCACCAGTGAAGCGAGGCGCTTGTTTACTTGCCTAGCGCGGGCCTCCCCGCCGATGCCCTTCCACAGCGAGGGGCGGAAATTCAGGTCATAGGAAATCACCGTGCCATGCTTCTTCGCCGCGCGCATGGCCTCCTCAGCCACATCCGCCGTTGATTCGGAAAGCGCCGCGAAGATGCCGCCGGTATGGAACCAGCGCACGCCCTGGGCGAAGATGGCATCCCAGTCCACATCGCCGGGCCGCAGCTGGGAGACCGCCGTGTTGCCCCGGTCACTTAAGCCCACGGCGCCACGCACACCAAAGCCGCGCTCGGTGAAGTTCAGTCCATTGCGCACGGTACGGCCGATGCCGTCGTACTGCTTCCACTGGATGTGCGACGTATCCACGCCGCCTTGCAAAATGAAATCCTCGATCAACCGGCCCACTTCGTTATCCGCGAAGGCGGTGACGATGGCGGTGCGCATCCCAAAGCAGCGGCGCAGACCGCGGGCCACGTTGTATTCGCCGCCACCCTCCCAGGCGTCAAACGTGCGGGTGGTGCGGATGCGTCGGTCGCCGGGGTCGAGGCGCAGCATCACCTCGCCAAGAGAGATCGCGTCATAGCGGCAGTCGGCGGCAGGGCGGGTCTGGATCGAGATGCTCATTGGGGTAGCTCCTTGAGGTGCTTGGTTTCGACATGGACCGCAAGTGGCGCCCTCAACCGGCGGTGGCGGCTAGTTTTACGGCCTCAGTGGTGCGGCGGGTGATCTCGGGCCAATCCCCAGCGGTGACGAGCGGGCGCTCCACCATCCAGGAACCGCCAGCGGCGATCACGGCCGGAATCGACAGGTAGTCATGCAGGTTTGCCGCGTTCACCCCACCGGTGGGCATGAATCTTACCTGCGGGAATGGCCCGGCAAGCGCCTTGATGGCGGCTGGCCCACCAACGACGGCGGCGGGGAACAGCTTGACCACCGAAACGCCCAGATCGAGGGCACGCATCACATCGGATGCGGAGGCGACGCCGGGCAAGATGGGCACACCCAACTCGTTTGCTCGCCTGATTACCGGCTCAAAGGTGCCCGGCGAGACGATGAATCGCGCGCCCGCCGCGACCACCTCCTCTACCTGCCGAGCGGAGATGACGGTGCCCGCGCCAACCAGCACATTGGGCCGCTGAGTGGCGACGGCGCGCACGGCGTCGAGCGCGTTCGGCATCCGCAGGGTGATCTCGGCGACCGGCAGCCCGCCAGCCGCTAAGGCGTCGGCGAGGGCCAACCCCTCGACTGCGCCATCAACCACAACAACAGGGACAATGCGCAGGTCAGCAATGGCCACCATAGCCTCAGACATATTTCTCCGTAACAGGTTGAAAAGCGAAACGTTTCGATGGGTAACGCTACCCGAGATAAAGACCACCAAGGCGGTCTGCGGCCAACAACCGATCATCTTTGCGCGCAATCTGGGCAGTTGAGCGCCAAAACGGGCGCGGCTGGGCGATGCCTCCGCGACAACCGCCTCTGCGGCGCGTACCCTGACCAGAGTTGCTTGTGCCCAGCTTTGGGTCGCCCGCATACCGATTTTGGAGTTTTTACCGATGGATACCGATACCGGCAACCAGCCCACCCCGGCCATTTCACCTGCGAAGGGTAATACCAAGGCACTACCCGTCATCGTGCCCCCGACTGCCCCGCAGGCTGGCCCGGTAGCAATCCCAGCACCACCCCGCCCGGACGCTGCCGAACAACAGCCCGAGGGAAAGCAGAAAAGCAAGCTGGGCAAGCGATCCCTGCTGGCTGGGATCGGGCTAGTAATCATTGCGGCGATGTATTTTATTGCTCAGTGGTCGCTTCAGGATCGCGTGCCCACCGGAACCAACGTGGCCGGGGTATACATCGGCGCACTATCCAGCGAGGATGCGATTGCGCGGCTGGCGGATCGGTTAGGCGAGCGAGCCGCCACCCCGGTTACGGTGATTGCCGGAGGCAATGCGGTCGAGGTGATCCCGGCCGAGGCCGGTTTCGCCTTCGATCCGGCGGTGACCGTAGATGGCCTCACGGGTTTCTCCCTGGACCCCCAACGGCTGTGGCGGCACCTAGTGGGTACCTCGGAGGTAGAGCCGCGCGTGACGTTGAATCGAGAGCGCCTTGACGCCGTCGCTGCCGAGATCGCAGCGGAGCTGAATGTCGTTGCGGTTTCAGGCACGGTGGCGTTTAGCGGCACGGAGGTGGTGATGACCGAGGCTCATGAGGGCATAACCGTTGAGGCGGAGGCCGTAGCCACCGCCCTGATCGACGGTTGGCTGGCCGCCGGGGAGACCCCCATCGAGGTGGTATATGAGATCACGCAGCCGACCATTAACGCCGCTACCACTCAGGCCGCCTACGAAGAGGCGCTAGCCCTAGTGGCCGGGCCGGTGATCGTGGAGGTGGGCGAGAATGATGTGACTCTGCCAGTTTCCCTGTTGGCACAGGCCGCGTCGATCCGTACTGCGGGGAGTACCTTGAACGTCTCGCTGGATGGCGCGGCGCTGTACGACACGGTGGTGGTTTACGCCGAGGGGCTGCTCGCCGAGCCGGTTGACGCTCGATTCGAGTTCGTCGATGGCCTCCCGGTGGTGGCCGGTGGCGATCCCGGCATGTTGCTGGATCGCGAAATGCTGGGTTCAGAGATTCAGGCGGCCACTCGCACCGAGGCCCGCACCGCCGTGGTGCCGTTGGTGGAGCGCGCCCCGGCCATCACCCGTGAGTCGCTGGAGGCGCTGAATGTCAACGAGCTGGTGTCGGCCTTCTCCACCCCGCACACCGCCGATGAGACCCGCACCAATAACCTGCGGCGCGGCGCCCAACTGTTGACCGGCTACCTGATTATGCCTGGGGAAATCTTCTCTATTACCGATGCGCTTAGCCCCATAACCTTGGCAAATGGTTTCTTCGAGGCTTCGGTGATCCGCGATGGCCGCTTCCAGCGGGGCATCGGTGGCGGCTTGTCCCAGGTGGCTACCACCACCTACAACGTCGGTTTCTTCGCCGGGTTCGAGGACATCTACCATCGTCCGCATTCCCTATTCTTGACGATGTACCCGCCGGGACGCGAGGCCACCTTCGTGGTCAATTCCTTTGACATGCAGTTCCGCAATAACACACCGTACGCAGCCGTGATGAACGCCTGGGTGGCGGGCGGTTCCTTCCACGTGGAGCTATGGGGCACCCCGTACTTCAGGGTGGAGACCACGGCCAGTCCGCGCACAAATATCCGGCCCGCCGAATCGCGCCCCTGGACGTTCCCGGAACCCTGCGTGCCGCGCAACCCCGGCCAGCCGGGTTTCACCATCACGAACACCCGGCGCGTTTTCCGTCTCGACAACGACGAGATGGTGTTTGATGAGTCAAATACTCACATATACCAACCGACCCACGGCTGGTATTGTCCGGCCCCGGCGGCGCCTCCCGCGCCCCCAGCCAATCCTGACCCGCCTGCTGAGGAAGATTAGGACGCGATTGCGATCACCAGCCAGATGATGCCCAGAATGATTAGGGGCACCAGTACCAGGCCGATGGCGCCGACCACTATTCCGGCAATGGCCATGCCTCGACCGTTCTCCCCGGTTTCACCCACCTTTTTCAGACCAATGATGCCCAGCACGATGCCCACGACTGAGGCCAGCCACGGCAGGAAGGACAGCCCGGCGATGCTGCACGCCAACGACGCAACGCACAAGCCGTTGGTGGCCGGCGACTGCACGGGCGGGTAACCCTGCGGCGTGGCGTAGTAGCCCGGATGGGAGTAGGGCTGCCCAGGGTAAGGCGGCTGCGACGGGTAACCCGGCTGCTCTTCAGGTTGCGGGGAAGCGGACTCGACAGGGACACGCGATTCAGCACTCATACCCAAAGCCTAACCGCTCACAGCAGAATGACGCAGGGTAGCCGTATACCTGGTGCAGTCAGCCAGTGCGGGAGTGGAACTTCTGCTGAGCGGCGATCAGACCCTCCGTGATGACGAGTTCTACGGCATCGGCGGCGTCATCGATCAGCAGGGGCAGGCGTTCACGCTCGGCGCCGGTGAAGTCGCGCAGCACGTAGTCGGCGGTGTCCATGCGGCCAGGGGGACGGCCAACGCCGACGCGCACACGCAGGTAATCCTTGGTATCTAGCGCTTTGGACACGTCGCGCAGGCCGTTGTGGCCGCCCTCTCCCCCACCGCTTTTCAACCTGATGGTGTCAAAGGGGATATCCACCTCGTCATGCACCACAAGCACGCGTTCGGGCGCCACGCCGTAGTAGGTGGCCAGCGTCGAGACGGGGCCACCGGAGCGGTTCATGTATGAAGACGGCTTCGCAAGCACGACGCGCGGGCCGGGCGCACCGCCAGGACTAACCCCCAGGCGTCCCTCGGCGACAACGGCCTGAGCGCGAGAATGCCGAGCGAACTTGGCCCCGATTCGCGTTGAGAGCAGGTCAAGCACCATCTGTCCGATGTTGTGCCGATTGCCCGCATACTTGGCGCCGGGGTTTCCCAGCCCCACGATCAGCCAAACGTCTGCCATGTTTAAGTAGCTCTCTTCAGCATCGTCCGGCGCGGGGCCAGGAATGGGCGAAGGCGTCGGGGCCAGGCTTAACCACCGGGGTAAGCGAAGGCGCCCGGACTTACTTGTCCGGGCGCCTTCGTTGGTTTTGCTCATGGCAGAGGCTTACTCCGCTGCCTCGGCGGCATCGTCGCCTTCACCCTCGGTGGCCTCAGTTTCGGCCTGCGGCTCCGTGATGCGAACCACGGGAGCGTCGGCGGCGTCCAGTCCGGTGGCCCCGGCCGGGTACTTGACCTCACCGGCGGTGATGACGGTGCCGACGGTCAGGCCGGTCACATCGATTTCGATCTGCTTGGGAATGTTCGTGGCCTCCGCCTCAATGGACAGGGTCTGCATATCAAGCAGGGTGATCGAGCCAGACATGGCGTCGCCAACCAGCACAATCGGCACCTCGACGGCGATCTTTTCGCCGGCCTTGACGATGAGCAGGTCAACATGTTCGATGATCTGGCGCACGGGGTCGCGCTGCACGTCCTTGGCCACGGCCAGCTGGGCGTTGCCGTCTAGCTCGATGGAGAACAGCGCGTTTGCCTGGCGCAACGCGAGCATGGTGTCGTGTGCGGGCAGGGAGACATGCAGCGGGTCGGTGCCGTGTCCATACAGGACGGCGGGGATGCGACCGTCGCGGCGGGTCTGGCGGGCGGCGCCCTTACCGAACTTGGTGCGGGCCTGGGCGGCAAGCTTGATTTCAGCCATGTGGCTACTCCTTTTGATGGTGTTGCGTCGAGTGGGCGGCTGCGTCGACGCGGGACATCCGGCGGACGCAACCCCGGCGGCCCATCCCGAGCCTCCCGGCCCGAGTCGAAACCCAGGGTTCACCGCCCAGTCGATAACGGAGTCATCAGGCTCAAAGGCCCGTCAAACATCCCTCGCCGAGGCAACCGCCTCACTCTACCGCTAAAGCCCACACCAGTCGAACCCGCGCCAACGTCAGCTAGATGGCGATCACCGTTATGTATTGCGCCGCCGCGGGGTCAAGCGATCTGAGCAGCCGTCCGTCAAAGGTGGCGAAGGTGGCTCCGGCCTGAATCGCGAGATTCACCAGGTGGAAATCCGTTACCTGTCGATAGCCAGCAAGGGTCAGCAGATCAAAAGCTGGCTCGTCCAGGGAGGAGTTGTCTGGCAAGAAACTATGTGACTCAAGAAGGCGGATTTGGCGGAGTACGTTCCGCGCGGAGGCCATCGTCTCCCCGCCAACCTTCGGGTTGGCCAGCAGCCGAAGCAACGCCGCCTCGGTAAGCGGGGTAGTGCAGAATCCTTCGACGGTGTCGAGCCAGCAGTGTGCGGCCTCATGGTAAGCATGCCGGGGATCGGCCAGGGCGAGCAGCACGTTGACGTCAAGCAGCGGCCGGGCCTCAGAAATCGTCACGGTGTGCCTCAACGAGTTCGCTGGTTATCACCCGGCTTGGAACGCTGGGATTGATTACGGGAAACCCGTGCCGCCGGGATGTGGGGGTGGCTTGTAGCCCGCGTAGGGCGATCTGGGATATCGCGTTGCCCAGCGAGATGCCCTCCTGCTGCGCCAGCGCCCGCCCGGCGGACAGCACCTTCGGGTCGAGATCAAGCGTAGTTCTCATGCGTTGATGCTCTCAGCATCAACGCATCACGTCAAGCGATGACCCGAAATGTTGCCAGCCCGAACTAAGCAGCAGGCCCGGTCCTGGTGGGCCGGGCCTGCTGCTTGGCATCTAGCGAGGATGCCTACTTCTTGTTGCGGCGCTGGTGGCGCGTCTTGCGAAGCAGCTTGCGGTGCTTCTTCTTCGCCATGCGCTTGCGGCGCTTCTTGATAACGGAGCCCATGTGGCCCTCCTTGGAGTTGGTTGGCTGGTGGAACAAACGGTTGGTCCACCGACCAATCCGAGAAAATCCGTCGGCCAGGATACCCCGTCGCAGCCACTCTGGGCTAATCGCCGAACCGATACGCCAGCGCCATGATGCCCAGCATCCTGCGCAACGTGCCAAGGTGGGAGCAATGATGCGGGAAGGAGGGGTCATGACGGCGATATCCGGCCTGCCTCGCACTACCCACTCCCCCAGCCCGCGTCGTGTCCTGCGCAGTGTTCGCGACTATGTGGATGCTGCCGCCCGGCAGTCTCCGGCGCGCCTGGCCGTCACCGTCTTCGCCGGGGTTTGCGCCATCTTTACCCTGCTGCTGCTGGCCCCGTGGGCCACGGCTGCTTACGCGGGAGCCTCTCTCGTCGATGCCCTCTTCACTGCCGTCTCAGCCGTCTGTGTCACCGGGCTGACCGTAGTGGATACGGGTCTCTTCTGGTCAACCTGGGGCTTAGTGGTGATCTTGCTGGCCATCAAGGTGGGCGGCTTTGGCGTGATGACGCTCGCCTCGATCCTGGGCCTGGCCGTCTCGCGGCGCATCGGCCTGACCCAGCGGATGCTCACCGCCTCGGAGATTAAGACGGATCGACTTGGTGAGGTGGGTTCGCTGATTAAGGTGGTGATCGTCACCGCCACCTCGCTGGAGTTGATCGTGGCCGCAATGCTGTTGCCACGCTTCTTGACCCTTGGGCACTCGCTGGGGCAGGCCGCCTGGCGAGCGTTGTTCTACGGCATCTCGGCGTTCAATAACGCCGGCTTTGTGCCCACCCCTGAGGGGTTGGTGCCGTATGCGGGCGACTGGTGGCTGGGCCTGCCGCTGGTACTCGGCGTGTTTGTTGGAGCACTTGGCTTCCCGGTGATCTTGAACATTTTGGTGACGCGGCGCAAAAAGCAACGGACCTGGACGCGGTGGTCGCTGCACGCCAAGCTGACCATTGTCACGTCGGCGGCCCTTGTGCTGGTGGGCTGGCTGGCAATCATGGCGATGGAATGGGGCAATCCGGCAACCTTTGGTGAGCTGGCGGTGGGCGAAAAGCTGATGGCCTCGCTGCATTCGTCCGTGATGCCCCGATCGGCCGGGTTTGCCACGGTTAACGTCGGCGCGATGAACCCCAGCAGCAGGCTGGCCACCAACGCGCTAATGTTCATCGGCGGCGGATCGGCGTCCACTGCCGGCGGCATTAAGGTGACGACGCTGGCGGTGATGTTGCTTGCCATTCGTGCCGAGGCTCGCGGTAATAGGGACGTCGAGGCGTTCGGGCGACGTGTCCCCAAGGAGGCGTTGCGCGTGGCCATCGCCGTGGTATTTCTGGCGGCGATGGTGGTATTCACCGGCACGCTAGTCCTGTTGGAGATCACCGGTCTCTCCCTGGATGCGGTGTTGGTGGAGGTGATCTCCGCGTTCGCCACCGTTGGTTTGAGTACCGGCATCACCGCAGGTCTACCGGATGCCGCGAAATACGTGTTGTGCGCCCTGATGTTTATCGGACGTGTTGGCATCATGACGTTTGCCGCAGCGCTCGCGCTGCGGCAGCGGCAAAGGGTGATTAGATTCCCAGCGGAGCGGCCAATAATCGGCTAACCCAATATCGGTGGTTGAGTCTCGTCGAAACCACCGTCGATGAAAGGAGAGGATCATGGCTCGCAAGCGACAGACATCCGTTCAGGACAAGAGCGTGCTGGTAATCGGCTTAGGGCGGTTTGGGCAGGCTATCGCCACATCCATTGACCGACTCGGCCTAGACGTGTTGGCGGTGGAGAAAGACCCGAAGATGGTTGCGCAGTGTAGCGGGCGGCTGCCGGTAGTACAGGCCGATGCGGCCAACCCGGAGGCTCTCGAACAGCTTGGGGCGCGGGATTTTCAGGTGGCCGTGGTGGGCATTGGCTCGGCCCTGGAGGCATCCGTGCTAGTGACGGGAAACCTGGTGGATTTGGGCATTCCGCAGATTTGGGCCAAGGCCATCACCCGAGAGCATGGCCGCATCCTAGAGCGCATCGGCGCCGATCATGTGGTGTTCCCGGAACACGACGCGGGTGCGCGAGTGGCGCATCTGGTCAGCGGCAAGATGTTGGATTACATCGAGTTTGCGGATGATTTCGCCATCGTGAAGATGCGCACTCCCTCAGAGATGATTGGCAAGACGCTCGCCGAATCAGATGTGCTTGGCCGCTACGGGGTGACCATCATCGGGGTCAAGGCGTTCGGTAAGGAGTTTCAGTACGCCCGCCCGGAGATTCAGGTGGTGGCCGACGACCGCATCGTCTGCGGTGGTCACTCCGAGGCTTTGGATGCCTTCGCCGCCCTTCCCTAATCGGGTTAAGTGGAGAAGTCCTGCGTAATCGCACAGCCTGCCCAGTGACCGCTGCTCAATTGTGCGGTCAAGAGGTTGGTGCCGAGGTTAAAGTGCGTCACCGTGTAAAAGAACATTACGCTTTCGCCGGGTGCAACAGTGATGCTCCGCCAACTCACTTCGTACAGCGAATTGTTTGTACTCGGCCAAGCTGTTGGCCCGGAAAGAGTTCCTGAGTTAATCCGTAAGCCGCTGATCGTAAATGGCCGATCCGTGTCGGAATTCTGCGAAGCCCTCAGCCTTACTACGTCAACTAGGCGTTGTGTGTCGCCGGTGTTTGTCAATGTGAACAAGTGGACAGTAGTCATCGCGTCAACGCGTTCATACTCAGCCACACACGCCAAACCGGACGTCGAGGATGAAGACAGCTGTTCTGGCGTCGGCGTATTGTCCGGCGCGGGAACACTCTGAGCGATTGTGCAGTCATACCAGTAATTGCTGGTCAGCTGCGCGATCAGCGGCCCAGAGGGATCGACGTGGGTAACCACGTAAAAGAATGTGGCATATGTTCCAGGAGCTACTACTAACTCACCCCAGTCCGCCCAATAGCTGGTGAACAAATCGAGCGGCGAAATCGGAGTGGCCGCGGAGCCATGAGACATTCGAACATCGCTGATCGCAAAGGCCGAGCCGCTAACTCCACCCGCCTGGCCGATAGTCCAGAAGGTGTTCACGCTTTGATACGCGTACCCCATGTTGTGCACCCTAAACGAGTGCACACTGGTGAGCGCATCTACCTGTCCGAATACCGGCTCACATGCCCACAGGGGACCAGGTTCCTCGGTTGGTGGTGGATCATCTGGGGTTGGGTATGGGTCAAGAGTTGCTGGCGGCGGGGTGTCGGTCGGTGGCGTCGCCGGGATTTCCGGTGTTGGAACGGTCGGCGATGACGGGTCTACGGGGCGGGCCTCAACATGTTGAGTAATCACGCATATGCCTAGATACGCCGGGCTGCCAAGTCGTGCCTCTAGCATGCCGCCAGGCCCAGCATGATTGACCGTGTAGGTGAACGTGGCTCGTTGTCCGGGGGCTAAATACGCGTCTACCCATCTGCCAGAATCGCCCGTGCCAATAGCAACTAAAACACTGCCGCGCTCCTCAACAGCACCGACCCCGACCATCAGATCAGAGATGGTGAATGCGTCGGGGGAGGTCTGGGCAATAGTCCACAGTGCCTCCAGCCTCACGGCCGGACCACCCCGATGGATCACCGTGAACCGATGCTCAGAGTATTCAAGCCCCGGTGTGTATTCGGGAATGCACTCCAGTTCGGTGAACAAACCACTCGTCGGCGAACCAGCCAGAGCCATCACGGGCGCCGGAGCCATAGCGTGGGCCAGTGTCATCTGCACCAAAACAGCAGCCAACACCAGGCCAAGCACACGAACCGACCCACCCCGAATTTGGCGCGCGCCTCCTCGCTTGGGGCGGTACGCCACATGTCGAGCAACATGTTGTCGTGAGGTCATCGGGCACTTCCAAAACGGGGTAGTTCTTCTGCGGTCAAGAACACCGTACTGGCCTTGTGGCCTCACCGGTGGGATGACACGCCGATCAACTGAGATTCACCCGACACAAAAAGCGGCACCTACCTGGACTGATCTTCCAGACACCCTAGCGGTCTCCTGTCGCAATCTGCATCTCTTAAGAGCCGCGTTGCCGAAACAACGCCAACACCCGCGGCGAAAAGTTCTATGGTGCCGGGAAATACTGCTCTATCAGGCAGTAATTCCAAAGAACCCTCAGACCAGCAACCACCATCCCCGACTGGTCAGCAGGAATAATCAATGTGTAGGAAAGCGTCGCAGTCTCGCCTGGCGCGAGTTTGAAGTCACGCCATAGTGCCGAAGAAGCGGTAGAAGCAGGGAAGCCAACAGACACAGTCATATCACTAATTGTGAACTCCGGCGTAACACTCGGCCATCGACGATTCACATTCAGCGACGGGTTGTCTGTCCACCCAACTCCAAATGACCTGTATGTGTTGCTGCCGGTGTTCGTTACCGTGAACGTGTGAATGCTCGTGGTTTCATTGATTCTTTCGTATTCCCCCGCACATGTCGCGCTGGGAAACGGAAGAAGGTATTGGCGAATCGCGCAGTCATCCCAGTAAGCGCTGGTTAACCGAGCGTTCAGTATAGCCTGGCCCTGGGAAAATCTCCAAGGATTATGCGCCAGTGTATAGGAAAATATCACAGACTCGCCTGGGGCGATCGTTACATCATTCCAGAGCATCATGCGGAAAGTTGTGTTCCACGGCGGAGTATGTGTAGGTGGATACGTGAGAACCCCTGACTCGGTGTGCAAGTCACTGAGTGCGAATGCGCCTCCGCCCGGGTCAGAGGCTTGGCTAATGATCCATTGTGACGTATTAACCGACTTGTAGGTGTCACTATTGTTCGTCAGCGTGAATGTGTGAACGCTGGTTTCCCAATTCAGCGACTCGTACCCAGCCACGCACGTCAGCCCAGGTGTCGGTGCGGGGCTACTCGTTGGGACTCCCCATGTTGGTGAGGGGGTTGGGCCGTTCGGCATGGCGGGAACGGCGTGGGCAATCGAGCAGTTGCCCCAGTAGTCGCTGCTTAGCCCTGCCCGCAATATGCC
>WQZL01000026.1 GCA_009780755.1 Promicromonosporaceae bacterium
CTACCGCCTGGCCGAACGCCGCTTCGCCTTAAGTTAAGGACATCACCATGACTACTCCCATCATCACGGCCACGAACGTCTCAAAGTCGTTCGCCTCCGCCGATGGCACCACCCTGAACGTGCTTGAGGATGTCACCCTCTCGCTGGGCGAGGGAGAGGTGGTGGCTATGCTCGGTAAATCTGGCTCTGGCAAGTCCACGCTGTTGCGTACTCTGGCCGGGTTGATCGCCCCCACTTCGGGCGAGGTCAGGTATCGCGGCAACCTGCTGACCGGGGCAAATCCAGGGGCGGCAATGGTGTTTCAATCCTTTGCTCTACTGCCCTGGCTCACCGTACAGGACAATGTAGAACTAGGTCTACGTGCTGCTGGAGTGCCCGCTGCCGAGCGGCAAGAGCGCGCCTTGGCGGCCATCGACCAGATTGGTCTGGATGGCTTCGAGACGGCCTACCCCCGAGAACTCTCTGGAGGAATGCGGCAGCGCGTTGGCTTTGCCCGCGCCCTGGTGCTACGACCCGACGTGCTGATGATGGATGAGCCTTTCTCGGCCCTAGATGTACTCACCACCGAAAACCTGCGTCGTGAACTTATCTCCCTGTGGTCACAGCCAGACTTCCCGACCTCATGCATCTGCATCGTTACCCACAACATCGAGGAGGCGGTGCTGCTGGCCGATCGCGCGGTGGTATTGGGCGCCAACCCTGGTCACATTCGCGCCGAGGTAATGATTGACCTACCGCGGCCTCGCGACCGCAAGACAGCGGCATTCGAGACCCTGGTGGACCGGCTCTACGGCTATCTGACCGGGGAGGATGATCCGGCGGTGGCCAAGCCAAACCGGATGCCGGGGCCATTGACCAGCCCCCTTCCCTCCGCCTCTGTGGGCGGGCTGGCGGGCTTGGTGCAAATGTTGGCCGGAATGGATGGCCACGGTGACCTGTCAGACATCGCCGACGAGCTGGCCTTCGAGGTAGATGACCTGTTGCCCATTGTCGATGCCGCCCGAATGCTAGGTTTGCTCACCCTGCATGGCGTGCGCGCCGAGCTTACCGCCGCGGGGCAGACGTGGGCGTCATCGGATGTACAGCGCGCCAAGGAAGTCTTCGCCAAACTGGTAGTTGAGCGGGCGCCTTTGGTGCGAACCATGATGCGAGCGCTCAATGCCGCAAAGGGGGGAACTCTTCGGGAAGACTTCTTCCGCGACCTGCTACACCGGGGCTACACGGTTGAAGACACCGAAAGACAGCTCGACATCGCCATCGACTGGGGACGCTACGGCGAGGTATTCGATTACGACGCGGACAGTGGCGAGTTGTCCCTGACCTTAGAAGCCGCCAACGAACAAGAAGGCGAAGCTGAAGTAGATCAACAGGCCCGCGATGTCCTTTAGCGAGGTGATGATCGGGGCTGAGCCGGCCACCTGATCCACACCCAGCTTTATCAGCATGTACGGCACGAGGAAGCCCAGCAGCGCGGCCAATGTCGAGGTGGCCAACACGGCCAGACCCACGGCCAAGCCCAGACCGGCAGAACCGTGCAACAGGCCAGCGAGGATGCCGGAGATGGACCCGACCACGATACCCAGGCTAAACCCGATACCTACTTCCTTGGCGAAGTAGCGGAAAAACTCCTTGATCCGAATGTGCCCCAGTACCACGCCGCGAGTGAAAACCGTGGCCGACTGCGTGCCTACGTTTCCGCCCATGTCCATGACCAGCGGGATGAAGAAGGCGACCATGACAACCTCGGCCAGCCTCTCCTCAAAGCCCTCCATCACCCACGCGGCCAGCAGGCCGGCGGCCACGGTGAGCAGCAGGAACGGCAGGCGCACCTTCCAGATTGCCCAGAGGGAACCGGAAACCAGCACCTCGGAACGCGTCTGTTCCTTGCGGGTGATGTCGGCAAGACCGGCCTGGTCGTAGATGTCCTCGGTGGTTTCTTCCTCGATGATGTCGAGGGCGTCATCAATGGTGACGATGCCGACGATGCGACCCTCCAGATCGACCACCGGCATGGCCAGCAGGTCGAGGTCTTTCAGCAGCCGGGCCACCTTCTCCTGATCGTCTCCGGTGTTCACGGAGATGGCCGGGGAGACCATTACATCAGCAAGCGTGGCGGAGGGCGCAGCGGCCAGCAACTCACGCAGCGAGATGACCCCCTCTAGGCGTTTGGTGGTGTCCGTAACGAAGAGGGTGTAAATGGTTTCCTTGCCCGCAGCCTCACCGCGCACCTTGGCCAATGCCTGCTCGGCGGTCATGGTCTTATCGAGCGAGATGAACTCGGGCGTCATGATGCGCCCGGCGGTTTCGTGGGCGTAGCCCAGCAAAAGGTTGGTCATCTCCCGCTCCGCGGGGGAAATTTCAGCCAGCAGCCGCTTGGCCACCTTCGCGGGTAGCTCATCTAGCAACTGCACGCGCTGGTCAGGAGCCAACGCGTCGAGGTATTCGACGGCCTGTTCGTGGGTCAAGGAGCGCAGCAGAAGTTCCTGCTGGTCGGCGTCGAGTTCCTCGAATACCGATAGCGCCCGATTCTTGGGCAGCAGGCGGAAGAGGATTCCACAGTCCTTGATGGGAAGTTCGTGCAGGGCGTGGATGATCTCCATCTCGCCTGCGGAGGCCAAGGTGGCCTTCAGGGTTTCGGTGTCACGAGCGTCAACGAGGATCTGGATGTTCTGCATTTGGGGACGCCTTTACTATTTGGAGGGCGGTGGATGACTGGGTCCGTCGTGCGACGGCGCTGCGGTTGCAATAACGACTGCGACTGTCTGCGTCCACGCGATCACCTCCTCGGTTCGGCGGCGGGCAAAACTTCTGAACCATACCCGAGGCGAGAACATTTCACAAAACATCCGCCAACGGCAGCTGCCCCAGACAATGGAGCGGATAGGCTTGCGGCTTGGACCGTGGGTCGCAGTTGGCCCGTCGAGCCTCCCGGTTTTGAGAGTCGTGTCCGCTCTGCGCCTGCTTGCGCCCTTCGCCCACCCCGTTTCCTGGAGTCCCGCGTGCGTCTGCGCCCCATCGTCATTCTCGCCGTTCTTGGCCTCGGAGTTCTCGCTGCCTGCTCCCCAGACGATGACGCCGTTGCGACGGTCCCGGCCGAGGCTGGCTTCCCGATGACCATCAACAACTGCGGGTTCGAGGTCACGTTCGAGGCGCCGCCGCAGCGGGTGGTGACGGTGAAGTCGAGTACCGCCGAGATGATGCTGGCCCTCGGTCTGGGCGACCGAATCGTGGGAACGGCCTTCCTGGATGGGCCGATACCCGACGCGCTGGCTTCGGCGGCAGCGGGTACCGCCGTCGAACATCCCCTCGCGGATCGAGTGCCCGGCACCGAGGCGACGCTCGCCCTGGAACCCGATCTGATCTTCGCCGGATGGGAATCAAATATCACCACCAGCGGGGTTGGTGACCGAGCCGCCCTGGCTGGTTTTGGCGTGAACACCCTTGTCGCGCCCGCCGCCTGCCAGGCGCCACCCTATCGGCCCGAGTCCCTAACCTTCGATGACGTGTTTGCCCAGCTGTTGCTGCTGGGTCGCCTCTTTGATGTGCCCCTGGTCGCTGAGGCGCTGGTCGCCGAGCAGCGAGCAGCGCTGGCCACGGTGAGCGCCGACTCGCGAGGCTTGACCGCATTGTGGTGGTCTTCCGGCAGCGACATCCCCTTCGTGGGTGGCGGTATAGGCGCCCCACAGATGCTCATGACCGCCGTGGGACTGACTAACATCGCCGCCAACATTGATGAGTCGTGGTCATCGTTTAGCTGGGAGTTGGTCATGGCGGCCGACCCCGACGTGCTGGTGCTGGTGGATGCCGACTGGAACGCCGCCGAACGTAAGATCGAGCATTTAGAAAACCATCCGGGCCTGCGGGAACTAACCGCAGTTCGCGAGGGTCGCTTCCTTATCGTTGCCTTCCCCGCCACCGAGGCTGGCGTTCGCAATGTCGAAGCCGCCCAATCCCTGGCCACCCAACTGCACGCATTGGCCTTCGATGACTGAACCGCTTGCGGTAGTTGAGCCTGCTAAAACCACCAGGTTATGGGTCTTAGCTGGCAGCGCGGTGCTGGTGGCGAGCGTTATCGTCGCCGTCACAATCGGCCCGGCCGAGATAAGCATCACCGACGTCTGGCGGTCTATCGCTAGCAATCTATGTCTTGGCGAGGGGCGCTGTCTTAGCGACGTGTTTGGCCTTGAATCGCTTCCTCGGCTACGCGACGCGATGGTGTGGGACGTACGTCTACCTCGGGTGCTGACCGCTGCCGCGGTGGGTGGCGGGCTGGCAATTTGCGGCATGGTGATGCAGTCACTCACCCGCAATCCCCTCGCCGACCCTTACCTGCTGGGCTTGAGTTCGGGTGCCTCGCTTGGCGCGGTGTCCGTCCTGCTGCTCGGCCTGTCTGTGGCGGGCGTCGCCGTGGCCCAACCGGTCGCGGCCTTCGGTGGCGCAATGGCTGCGCTAGCCCTTACTCTCCTCCTGACCACCGCCGCGGGCCGAGGCACCCTATCCCCGGCGCGCACCGTATTAGCCGGGCTGGCCGTTGGACAGCTCGCGGCAGCGGCTACATCGTTCGTGATTTTCTGGTCGGTACGCGGCGACCAAGCCCGCGAGGTGCTGGCCTGGCTAATGGGTTCCATTGCCGGGGCCACCTGGGCCTCCGTGGCCGTCGCCCTGGGAGCCACGCTAGTGATCGGCACCGCCCTCGCCTTCACCGGACGCACGCTGGACGCCTTCGCCTTCGGTGATACCGCCGCCGCCGCGCTCGGGGTAAACGTGCAGCGCACCCGCTGGACGCTGCTAATCGGAGTTGCCGTGTTGACCGGGGCGCTGGTCTCCCAATCCGGGTCCATCGGATTTATCGGGCTGGTAATCCCTCACGCGGTGCGCCTGCTGGTTGGAGCTCAGCATCGCGCGCTACTACCCCTTTGCGCCCTGGCCGGAGCCTCGATCCTGGTTTGGGCCGATACTCTCGCTCGCACCGTCTTTGCCCCCCGCGAACTGCCCGTCGGCATTCTGACCGCGGCTCTGGGTGCCCCGGTATTCGCGGCTCTCCTCTTGCGGAATCGGAGCGTCAAGTGACCGGAATCTCTGCCCAGGGCGTCTCCTGGTCGGCCAATGGTCGGCTGATTATCGACGAGCTTGAAGTGGCCGCAA
Source organism: Promicromonosporaceae bacterium (assembly GCA_009780755.1). Classification (GTDB taxonomy): domain Bacteria; phylum Actinomycetota; class Actinomycetes; order Actinomycetales; family Cellulomonadaceae; genus Xylanimonas. Next base: position 5,146 of record WQZL01000026.1, read on the forward strand.
CGCCGGGCACTGTCACCGGGATCATCGGGCCAAACGGCGCCGGAAAATCAACCCTGCTTCGTGTTATCGCCGGGGTGTTGCGCCCAGATCGCGGCACCGTCACCCTCACCTCATATCATCCCGCACAAACGAGTGTAGACGCTGATCTACATGAGTGCGATCTGCTGGCTCTGCCGCGCCGTCGGCGCGCCAAATTGCTCGCCCTGGTGGAGCAAGACGCCACCACCGAATTGCCGCTGACCGTACGTGAGGCGGTGCTGCTGGGACGCACCCCGCATCGTTCGCCATTTGCCGGAGATTCCATTGCCGACCGCGCCCTTGTCGAACAGGCCCTGGCCCGGGTGTCCGCCACCCACCTTGCCGACCGGATCGTGCCAACGCTTTCTGGTGGTGAGCGCCAACGCGTTCACCTGGCCCGCGCCCTCACGCAACAGCCACAAGTGCTGTTGCTCGATGAACCAACAAATCACCTGGACATCGCCGCCCAATTGTCTGCCTTGCGTCTGCTTTGCTCCCTTGCGACCGACGAGGGGGTCACCGTGATTGCGGCCCTGCATGATCTAACCCTTGCCGCTCATGCCTGCGATCATGTCGTGCTGCTTGATGCGGGTCAGGTGGTGGCGGCGGGCGCCGTCGAGGAAGTTCTCATCCCCGAGGTTCTTAATCCCGTCTACCAGGTTCGCACCACCGTGCTACACCATCCTGAAACCGGCAAGCCCGTGCTGACGTTCGCTTAAGCCCCATCGTCACGAGGCAACTAAACCTGGTGAGCAAAGCCCGTGACCACGGTTTCGGGGCAGTCCTTGCGTTCGTCGAGCAGCCGTTGGATGCACTGCACGTACTCGCGGAACGCGGTGGTGTCGTGCTTGCCGCTTGCCTCTAGCTCCTCGCAGATTTTCACCACGAGAGCGCGGGCGTGAGCGGCGGCCGGGCCGGTGGCAACCCGCACCACAGCCTCGGAGGCTCGCCAGTGCGGCACATCGTCGGCGACGGGAGGCGCATCGTCGGCGCTGTTGGCCATCAGCCACTCCAGGCCGCGCTCGTCTAACTGACCGGGGCCGAAGTTCCGCAGCTCGAACGTCTTAGGCGCGTCGGGTGCGTTCGAGTGAAGCCACTGGTCGCGCAGCAGGTCTGCGAAGCCGGGGATTGACCGGATTTCCTCGCGCACGGTGGCGGTGAAGATGTCGAGCGGATCGTATTTATCTGGCACGGCCAGACTCCTTGCCTCTGTGGCGGGTAATCAACTCCCCTGACGTTACGCCTCTTGGCGTGGTTTGGCATCAGTCGGGCGCAAGATGGCGCAGATCGGCGGGCGGCGCCCTTTTTCAAGCGCTAAGCCCAGCGGCGTACCCTCGGGCATATGCCTCGGCAGCGCCCTCGGAAAATAGGTCATCCTTACGAGGGCGAATCAGGGTGGCCGCTCCTCCGTCTCTTGGATGCCACCCAGCGCGCACGTAGCGCCGGAGGCCACGCACCACCGCCACCGGACGGCCCGCGGTCTTGCCCCGCACCAGCTCGGAGGCGGCGGCAATTTCGTCGGCGATGGCCGTAACCGTGACCGTTAGTGGCCGTCCCTGCGCGTCACCGGAGCCGCGTAGGTCATCGCATACGTCAAGGCCCGCCGCGCCGATGGCGATGTCCACCAGCCCCTCGCGCCAAGCTCGCCCAGCAGTGTCGGTGATGATGACGCCCAGGCTGGCCAGCCCAAAGCGAATCATCAGCGCCGAGCGCAGCGTGGCGGCGGAGGCGTCTGGGTCGAGCGGCAGCAACAGCACCGTGCCCTCGGGGGTGTTAGACGCATCCACTCCGGCGGCGGCCATCACCAGGCCGAGTCGGTTCTCAACTATGCGCAGCGGCGGACCGTCCTCGCGTTCCCGCTGCGCAACGACGCGCACGGTCTCCTCGGTGATGGCCTGCTCCCGGTCGGCGGCGGCAACCACCCGGCCCTCGGCCTTGGAAACGATTTTTGAGGTCACCACCACCACATCGCCCTCGCGTAGACCGCCCGGCATCTGCGCTGCCCTCGGCACGCACAATGACTGGCTGATGAGCGTCGCCAGGTCATCGCCGGGCCGCACCTCGGGGATGCCTGCTGGCGCCCAGATGGCGAGGGCTTCGTCTGCTTCAACCATTACCCATCACCTCACCAAGCGCGGGAGCACTTCGCGACCAAAAACCTCGATCCATTCGCGCTGATTCCGGCCAACGTTGTGCAGGTAGATGCGGTTGAAGCCGAGGTCCACGTACCTCTGAATCGTGGCGCGATGCACATCTGGGTCGGCTGAAATGACCATCCGCCCCGCAAAGTCTTGCGGCCGCACCAGCTTGGCGATCTGCGCAAAATCGTGGGGAGAACGAATGTCGGCCTTGGGAAACTTCATACCGCCGTTGGGCCATTCGGTCATGGCATTTGCCAGCGCCTCCTCATCCGTCGGCGCCCAAGAGAGGTGAATCTGTAGCACCTTCGGCATTGCTTCGGGGTCGCGGCCAGCCTCGCGCGCCCCGGTAGCGAAGCGGTCGAACAGCATCTCGATCTTCTCCAGCGGCGCGCCCACGGTGATGATGCCATCGGCGTGCCGTCCGGTGCGTTTGGCGGTAACCGGCCCGGCCGTCGCCACCAGAATCTCCGGGGCTACCTCGGGCATGGTCCACAGCCGCGTCGATTCCAGCGTGTAGAACTCGCCGCGGTGCTTGACGTCCTTGCCCTCCAGGCCGGAGCGGAACAGCTTCTTGATGATCTCGATGGCCTCAAACAACCGGTTGATCCGCTCGGGGGCTTCGGGCCAGTAGCCGCCGATGATGTGTTCGTTCAGCGCCTCGCCGCTGCCGAGTCCGAGCCAGTGCCGCCCCGGATACATGGCCGCGAGCGTGGCCGATGCCTGAGCCACCATCGCCGGATGCCACCGGAAGGTGGGGGCCGTCACGCCCGGCCCGATGTCGCCGCGCGTCCGCTCGCCGAGGGCGGCCAGCACATTCCACACGAATGCGGCCTGTCCCTGTGTCGGCACCCACGGCGCAAAGTGGTCGGCGGCCATCACACCATCGAACCCGTGGCTCTCTGCATACTCGCTAAACGCCACCACATCGGAAGGGTGGAACTGCTCCAACATGGCGGCATACCCGATGGTCAAACTCATGGGTCGAGCCTAACAACTCGAAACGTCCACATCCTGGACGGGGCGGCGACACTGTCATTAGTCAGGCGTAGGTTGTCAATGGCATTGAGCAGGTTCAGCTAGCCAGCGCCAGCCCCATCTCCTGAGCAACCTCGCGCATCCGGGCATCAGAGGTGAGCAATCGCGCGCCCGGAACCAGGGAGCAGGTGGCGAGGTGAATCGCGTCAAGTGTCTTAACTGTCCGCGAGAGACCCATTGCTACCCGCCAGACATCAGCATCGATGGGCAGCAGCCCGCATCGCGCGTGATAGATGTCAACGCCCTTAGGGTCTTTATTTTCATTACGTAGTCTGACCGCCACGCGCCGACATTCCAACTCAAGAAGCTGCGATGAGACTACGAGCGATCCCCGCCTCCGGTGCGCCTCAAGAATCTGCTGTAGGGCAGGCCCATCGTGGTCGCCGAGCGCAATCCGAACCGCTGACGATGTGTCGATGTAGATGTCGCTCATCGCCACTCCTCCATTTCAGCTAGCAGCCAGTCAGAATCCACACCTTCCACCTTGGGAATCGCCGCCCATTCCTCGGCGGACATTTGTTTACCCCAACGAATCGCGCCCGTGCGGTTCCAGCGTTCCCAGGTGGTCTCCTCGGGCGCGCGATCAATCACGACGGCGCGCCCGTCGCGACCTTCGACGCGCACAGGCTCTCCGGTGTCCAGCACCGCATCGAGTACGGAGGCGAGCGACTGGTTCAGGGTTCTGCGGTTAATCGTCTTCACACTCATACAGTAACCGTAGATTGTTCTACATGTAAGGCATTCAAGTTATTCACAGCCAAACAGCAGTTCGGCGGCGGACGATGCCCTGTGGATACGTAACATCGTTGTGCCGCGTGGGGGAAGCCGTAAACGTCTGGGAGAATGTCATCTCATGAGCGAAAACGTGGCTGCCCCCGTGATTAAGGCGACCGTGCGCGAGGTGCCCGAGCGGGTCTCGCTGGATGGGCTGGAGAACAAGTTCGATGCCCGCTGGCGCCAGGAGGGCACCTACGCCTTCGACCGCAGCAAGACCCGCGAGCAGGTTTACTCCATCGACACGCCTCCCCCGACTGCCTCGGGCAGCCTGCATGTCGGACATGTCTTTAGCTACACGCATACGGATGTGCTGGCCCGGTATAAGCGGATGCGTGGGGCGGAGGTGTTCTATCCGATGGGCTGGGACGATAACGGCCTGCCCACCGAGCGCCGCGTGCAGAACTATTACGGCGTCAAGGTAGACCTCACCCTCCCCTACGATCCTGACTTCGTGCCGCCGCAGGTGCCAGATGGAAAGGTGGTCAAGCCCGCCGACCAGGTGCCGGTCAGCCGTCGCAACTTTATCGAGCTGTGTGAGCGGCTTACCGCCGAAGACGAAAAGCAGTTCGAGGAGCTGTGGCGCTACCTGGGGCTTTCCGTGGATTGGGCGCAGACGTACCAGACCATCGATGCGAACTCTCGCTCGGTGGCTCAGCGGGCGTTCCTGCGGAACCTGGCCCGCGGTGAGGCATACCAAGCGGAGGCGCCAGGCCTGTGGGATGTCACCTTCCAGACGGCCGTGGCCCAGGCCGAGCTAGAGGCCCGCGACTACCCCGGCCACTTCCACAAGGTCGCCTTCCGGGCCGCCGACGACTCCCCCATCTTTATCGAGACGACGCGCCCCGAGTTGATCCCCGCCGTTGTCGCCCTCATCGCGCATCCAGACGATGAGCGCTACCAGCCGCTGTTCGGTACCACCGTACGTTCCCCGCTTTTCGGGGTGGAGGTGCCGGTGCTGGCCCATGCCGCCGCCGAGCCGGAGAAGGGTGCGGGCATCGCCATGTGCTGCACCTTTGGCGATCTGACCGACGTGCAGTGGTGGCGCGAGCTGGACCTGCCCACGCGTTCGATCATCCAGCGAGATGGCCGCCTCAGCCGCGAGGTGCCGCAGTGGCTTAACGGCGACGGCGCCGCGTTCTATGCCGAGAGCCTGGCCGGGAAGACGACGTTCAGCGCCCGCAAGGAGATCGTGGATGCCCTGCGGGCCAGCGGCGACCTGGACGGTGAGCCGACGCCCACGCAGCGCAAGACCAACTTCTTTGAGAAGGGCGACAAGCCCCTAGAGATCGTCACCAGCCGCCAGTGGTACATCCGCAACGGTGGCCGCCCCTTTACCCGCCGCCCGGTGGCTTCGACGGGCTCAACCAGCGACTTAAAAGACGAGCTGCTCGCCCGCGGGCGGGAGCTTGCCTTCTACCCGGACTTCATGCGGGTGCGCTATGAGAACTGGGCGGGCGGCCTAAACGGCGACTGGCTCATCAGCCGCCAGCGGTTCTTCGGCGTTGCCATCCCCCTGTGGTACCCGGTATTGGCCTCCGGCGAGGTGGACTATGCCAACCCCATCGTCCCTGATGAGGCGGCACTGCCCGTCGATCCAACCTCGCAAGCCCCGGCGGATTATGCAGAGGGGCAGCGCGGGGTACCCGGCGGATTTGTCGGCGAGGCAGACGTGATGGATACCTGGGCCACCTCCTCCCTGACCCCACTGATCGTTTCCGGCTGGGAGCGGGATGCGGATCTGTTCGCCCGCATCTACCCGATGGACCTGCGCCCGCAGGGGCAGGACATCATCCGCACTTGGCTGTTCTCCACGGTGGTGCGCTCGCACCTGGAGAACGATTGCCTGCCGTGGGCGGGTGCCGCGATCTCGGGCTGGATTCTTGACCCGGATCGCAAGAAGATGTCGAAGTCGAAGGGCAACGTGGTCACCCCGATGGGCCTGCTAGAGCAGCATGGCTCGGATGCGGTGCGCTACTGGGCGGCCTCGGCGCGCCTGGGTACGGACGCGGCCTTTGACGAGGGGCAGATGAAGATTGGTCGCCGCCTGGCCACGAAGGTTCTCAACGCCGCAAAGTTTGTTTTAGACATTAACGTAGGCCGATTGGAGAGACCGCTTGCGGGTTCTCCTGAGGCCAAGGCAGATGTCGTAGGGAGCAAAGCGACCGAGCAGATCGGCACGCAGGATTCCCCCACCATCGCGCTCGACCCGGCGCTAGTCACCGAGCCGCTGGATCGTTCGATGTTGGCAGGGCTGGCCGACGTGGTGGATGCCGCCACGAAGGCGTTGGAGGCATACGACCACACCCGCGCCCTGGAGGTATCCGAGGCGTTCTTCTGGACCTTCTGCGACGACTACCTGGAGCTGGTCAAGGAGCGCGCCTATTCATCGACGCCGGCGGCGGCCTCGGCCCGCACGGCCTTGGCCATCGCCCTTGACGTGATGCTGCGTCTGCTCGCTCCGGTGCTGCCCTTCGCCACCGAGGAGGTGTGGGGTTGGTGGCGTGATGGTTCGATTCACCGGGCGCCGTGGCCAACATCCGATCTGCTACGCGAGGCCGCAGGCGGCGTGGCTCCGGCGGGACTGACGGCCGCCGGACATGCGTTGGCGGCGTTGCGGAAGCTGAAGTCGGTGGCGAAGGTCACGATGAAGACGCCGATCTTGCACGCGACCCTGGCGATCCCGGCCCCGGCAATACCGGCCGTGGCGGCGGCAATGGCCGATATTCGCGCCGCGGGCAAGGTCGAGGGACCGCTGATGCTTATCGACGCGCCCGAGAGCTTCGACCCGACCGTGCAGGGCGGCATCACCGTCCCCGAACACGAGTTGGGCGAACCCCCTGCCAAGACACCCCGGGCGTGACCTAACGCCTTTCTCGGCCGGGGATGGTTGAGTAGGGAGCGCAGCGAGTCGCAGGACCCAGACACCTGGCGACGCGCATGGTGGCTAACCCAGCAGCCCTTGGGCGGAGGCGCGATGCAGGAAGGCGGCCATGGCCTGCCGCTCGACTGGTGCCAGCGGACGGAAGGTGCCATCGGGCCAGCCGGTGGTGATACCGGTGTCGGCGAGCCATTCAATGTAGAAGAAGAATCGGTCGGTGCGGGGCACGTCGCTGAAGGTTGGCTCGTCGGGCGCCTCGAACTCAGGTGACCCGGCCGCGCGGTACAGGAAGGCCGCCATCGCTTGCCGTTCGATGGATTGCCCAGGGCGGAAGGTGCGGTCCGGCCAGCCGGTGGCGATTTCGGCGTCGGCGAGCCATTCGATGTAGAAGAAGAACTGCCCGCCACGGTTCACGTCCGTGAACGAGGCCCGGCCCGGGGCCTGGAAGCCTGTCGGCTGGAAGGCGCGGTAGAGGAACGCGGCCATCGCCTGCCGTTCGACTGGCTCGCTCGGCCGGAAGGTCATATCAGGCCACCCGGTGGAGATGCCCTGGTCGGCCAGCCAGTGAATGTAGTTCGTAAACTGGTCGCTCGCCGGGACGTCGCGGAAGTGCTGGGTGGGCTGATTGGGGTCTCGGGGACGTAGGTTGACCCAGGTGGCACCGGGTTCGAGCAGGATGTCACCGCCGCCGGGGCCGATCAGCCGGATCGGTTCGGTGACGGATGGCTTGTACCAGATGCCCGTTATTTGGCGGCCGCCGCTGGCCACGGTGGCCGGCCCCCAGCGGCGATCGAGCACGGTAGTGGGCAGCTCGAACTGTTCGACCACCTCGACGTCGAGTACCACCACGTTGGCGGCGGCGTGCCGCACCTCGGTATAGGAGTACGAGGGGCGGGTGCCGTTGGAGCGCAGGTAGGTGCGGCTTTCGGCGTCCCAATCCCAGACGGTGCGTTGGATGGGCGACATACGCGCCTCGATTTGCGGGGCACGCCGACCGTGCAGCGACGCGGTGCCACGTCCGGCAGCGGTGGCGTGACGGAACTGCGCTGGCGGTGGCGCCGAGAGGCCCGCGCGGGCCTGGGAAAGCAGAACGTGCGGTTGGCCGACGACGTTGTTGGGGAGGACGCGGTAGGGGGTGCGGAAGAATCCGGGATGGCCGCGGTCGTTATACAAGCCCTGGATGCCCGCGTCGCGAATCATGTCGAGGAAGCGCGGTTGGGCGCCGGAGGCGGCGAATACGCCGTTGAGGGGACGGACAATGGAGATATCCACCGGGCGAGCGGAGCGGACAGGCAGCACCGCGTCGGGGATTCGCGAATGGTAGACGGCCACAAAGCGGGTCATTCCCGCCTCGGTGAGCTGCTCCCAGACGAGGTCTGCGTACTCCAACCCAACCTGCGGGCGGGCGCTGGAGGCATTGTCGACCTTGATAGCCAGGGCCGGGCGCCGCACCACCTGGCCGCTGCGCTCCCCCGTGAGCGGCCAACGCCCCGGATCGCTTGGCGCAGCCGAGGCAGGCAGGATCGCCCCCACCACCAAGGCAAGCGCCAAGACGGCAACACCACCCACTCGCAACGAACGCTTCCGAAACATCCGCCTACCACCCTCCAAGCTCAAGTCCGCAAACACGACCCAGCGCCCATCATGACGCACCCCACCGCTCGATGCGATATGGCACCCCACAACCAGTGCCACCTGGCGCCCAATGAGTCACTCTGCGGTTAAGCCAGCGGCCCGATTGCCGATGCAATCGGGCCGCAAACTTATTCAGATCCGAAATCAGGGAGTGAAGAGAACTACAGAACTGAAGCAGCCATTACGACCGCAGTACACACCAACACCAGCGTGAGTTGCAGTGACGTTCCAATTCTCATTCCGCCATGAATAGCCCACCAACTGTCCAGCGTTGCCACTATTGGGGACAAGGGTACAGTTCGTGCCAAAGAAGCCGGTGCACTCCTGCCAAGCATGCGCGTTACCGAATTGCCATCCAGAAGAAACGGCCGGTAGCCTGTTATTCGGGATGAGCGATACCGCATTGGCGTTGTGCATTGCTCGTGCGTGATCTTGCGCAATGCGCGATACGGCGGCATCCGCCTGAAGGACTGAACGACCAGCAGCGACTCGTTGGTGGTTGATTTGGTTGAGTACGGTAAGAATGCCACCACTGCCGCCGTTGGGCAGATTTGGAGCGTTGCGAATACAGTGGGCGGGCGGATCAAGCAGTCCCTGACTGTTCGCGCGGAACAGGAAAGCCGCCATAGCCTGACGTTCAACGGATGCACCTGGGCGGAACTCAACTCGGTTGCCCACCGTCCAACCAGTGGTGATGTTGGTAGAGGCCAGCCATTCAATTTCAGGAGCGAATCGGTCGGTGACGCGAACGTCATTAAACGTTGCGCTTATGAACGGGCTGGGTTCATCTCTAGTCGCCCGCCGCGGATCTGGCTGGCGGAAAACAGGTTCACAGGCGCCGCGGTACAAGAACGCCGCCATGGCCTGTCGCTCAACTGGCTGCGCGGCCCGGAAGGTATTGTCTGGCCAACCACCCGTGATGTTGTTGTGAGTCAGCCACTCGATGTATCGGAACATCTGATCGGTACGCGGAATGTCGTTAAAGGTATTACGGCTAGGCGCACCAAATTGTCCACTGCCGTCGATACCACGGTACAGGAACGCCGCCATGGCCTGTCGTTCGACGTTGGCACCAGGGCGGAACTGGTAGTTACCAGCACCCATCACCCAGCCCATGGAGATGCCCTGGTTAGCTAGCCACTGAATCTCCCGGTGGAACTGGTGACTCGTCGGCACATCGCGGAAATTTCGGGCGCGGAGAGGGTCAAGGCCAGCGCTCGGCAGGAAGCCGCTCGGCCCGGCGAGTTCGACGATGGCGTCTTCAAACACGAAGTCGACGATACCGCCGACAACATAACGTTCGATTGACATCTCAACTGGAACCAACTCGACGTGATGCGTCTCATCGGCATGGGCGGAGGGGGCCAGCCCGCTCGCGATCAGCGCAACGGTGGCCACGGCCACCCCTGCGGAGCGGAACAATGTTCGCTTCATGGGTTAATGCTCCTGACGATATGAGTTCGACCGCACACGGATGTGTCCGGCTAGTGAAAATCCCCTGAAGAATACGCGCAGTTACATGTCCCTCGTGAATCGCTTGGCCGATCCTGAACAAGATCGTGACCGACATGTCACCATTTTGCGTGCTTTCACGGGCAATCTGTGCGCATTACTGCTGATGTCGTGAGAAAGTTAGGCGGCCAACACGTCGGCCGCTGCCGCTGCCCACCGCGCGGCCCAGTCGCCGATGGGAGCCACTTCCGCGGCCCGCAGCGCCTCGTGGCCTAGCACCGAGTAGGCGGGGCGGGGCGCCTTGGCGGCGAAGGTCGCGCTGCTTACCGGGTCCACTCGCGTCGGAAGCTTGGCCGATGTCATGATCTCCTTCGCAAACCCATTCCAGGTGACCGCTCCCTGCGATGTGCCGTGATACGTGCCCGCTGGCGCTCCGGCGGCCACGAGCCGCACAATCAAATCAGCCAGGTCTCGCGTCCAGGTGGGCTGCCCTTGCTGGTCGTCCACCACCGTCAACACGTCGCGCTCCGCGCCCAACCGGGCCATTGTTTTGGGGAAGCATGGCCCGCCCGCCCCGTACAGCCAGGCGGTACGCACGATGTAGTGGTCAGCGCAGTTGGCCCGCACGGCCCACTCCCCGGCGGCCTTTGTGCGGCCATACGCCCCGGCCGGGGCCATCGGCGCGTCTTCCGCATACGGCTCCGTACCATCCCCGGCGAAAACATAGTCCGTGGAAATATGCACCAACCAGGCACCCGCCGCTGCTGCCGCCAGGCCCAGGTTCTGCGGCCCGGTGGCGTTGACAGCGAAGGCCGCCGCCTCCTCATCCTCTGCCGCATCGACGGCCGTCCAGGCGGCGCAGTTCACCACCACGTCATATCCGCGCACTCCAGCCAGGCAAGCCTCAAAATCAGTAATGTCGAAGGTATCGCGATCTACGCCGTCTACTTCGGCCCCGGCGGCGCGCGCGGCAGCCACCATGTCCTGTCCGAGCATCCCGTAGGAGCCGACCACAAGCCACTTACCACCGATTTTCTGGTTAGATGCGAGGTTCATGCCTAGAATCCTAGAGCTACCCAGACCACCCACCTCACTCGTTATCCTGCGCAAGCGAAGCAGTTTGCAGGATCCAGTCCCTTAGGAGCCTCAATGCAGTACCGCGAGCTGGCCGTGCCCGGCGCTTATGAAATCACCCCCAGGCAGTTTGGCGATTCGCGCGGGGTGTTCCTGGAGGCGTTCAAGGCTGCGGTTTTTGCCGAACACGTCGGGCACGCCTTCGATCTACAACAAGCGAACTGCTCAGTGTCGGCGGCGGGCGCCACCCGCGGCATCCACTTTGCCGACGTGCCGCCCGGCCAGGCCAAGTACATCACCTGCCTGCGGGGAGCCATCTGGGATGTGATCGTTGACCTGCGGGTTGGTTCTCCAACGTTCGGCACCTGGGATGCGGTGCTGCTCGACGATGCGGACCGTCGCGCCGTCTATCTGCCGGAGGGCCTGGGCCATGCCTTTATGGCCCTAGAAGACGACTCAACGGTGATGTACCTCTGCTCGACGGGCTACAACCCCACCGGCGAACACGGCATCCACCCCCTCGACCCGACCCTGGCCATCACCTGGCCGAAAACGGATCGCGCCGGAAACCCCATCACCCCGCTGCTCTCGGCCAAGGACGAGGCCGCCCCCTCCCTAACCGAAGCCCTCGCCGCGAACCTCCTCCCCGACGCCACCAAAACCGCCACCCACATCGCCTCCCTCAGCACCTAACCCCTCCCCCTCCCCACCCCATACCCGCCCACCCCATCCCACCCCTGCCCGCGCTGAGTTCGGCAGTTTGGTTCATTTTCGGTAGTTCGAACTGCCGAAAATGAACCAAACTGCCGAACTCAGCGGTTAGACGCGCGGATGGATGGAACTGCCGCTAGGCCCGAAACTACATGCAGAGACTTCGCCACCGGCTCGGGAAGCCTCGCAGCCAGACGAGCAACTACTTCATCGGGATGGTCCATTGCCATCACACGTAGCAGTGATCGACCTGTCACTTCCTCGATGGCGTTCTGCCGCCGTTTTTCACAAATCCGCGCAACGTCAGCGTCGTACCCTACGCCCAAACCGCCATCGCGATATTTGACCTGTCCGTCGAACTCAACCAACAACCCAAATTCAGGCCAGGCAAAATCCACCCGATACGGCCCCAACCTCGTCTCTACAACATACTGCGTCTCCGGCCTCGGGAACCCGACGCGAAGCAATATGTAGCGCAGCCACGACTCCCACTGCGACTCCGCCCCAGGGTCGGCCCACTCCAATACCCGCCTGGCCTGGCTTCTACCCCGCACAGCGCCTCGTCGATCAAGATGTTGCAAGGCCACAGCCAAATCGAGTCCGAGCGCCACCGCATGATCTGCGATTACCAGCCCCTCGAGAGGGTGCATTGTGAGCGCACAATCAACAACGGTACGCACCAGACTTGTCACAGGCAGCCCGTGCCGCACATCCAGATCGGCATCGTTTAGTGTCACAAAGTGTCGGGTCAAATCCTTGGCAGCCTGCGCAGAGGGACGGTAGTGCTGAATCAGGTGCAATGTGTCTGGAGGCCGCCAGCGACGCAACCCCCAGATCAACGCCGCCGTCGCATGGGAGAAATAGTGGTCAGCGTCGAGCTGGCGATGCACCGACATGATTTTGGCGATCTCATCCGAGCGATACTCAGGCCCATCAACTGCCCCATCACTGACGAGGTACCCACCGCGACGCAGTCGTCGCACCTCCCCCCGGAGACGGGCGCGCCTGAGATCAGTTCGGTCACACTCGCGGGCTATCAAAACTCCAGTGTCAGTCAACATGTATCGACACTGCCACACTTCCCCACATCCCGTTTTTACCTTGTGGATAACTTGGAGAAGCATGCCGAGAGTTCTTATTCTGCTCCCCTCCCCCTTCCTCTCCCCTGCTCGTATACCTGCTCGTATACCTGCTCGCTGGGTTCGGCAGTTTGGTTCATTTTCGGCAGTTCGAACTGCCGAAAATGAACCAAACTGCCGAACTCAG
>WQZL01000027.1 GCA_009780755.1 Promicromonosporaceae bacterium
GGGGCCACGGGCTACCTGCTCAAAGACACCCCCCGCGATGAACTGGTGCATGGCGTGCGGTCGGCGGCCACGGGGCAAACGGTACTCACCCCCTCGGTGGCCACCCGCCTGGTTGGCTCAATGCGCACCAGCGCCGAACGGCTCACCGACCGCGAGGCCGAGGTGCTGGCCCTGGTCGCGGAGGGTAAGACAAATGCCGATGTGGCCAAGGAGCTGTTCATCAGCGAGGCCACCGTCAAAACCCACCTGCTGCGCACCTTCACTAAGCTGGGCGTTGACGACCGCACCGGCGCCGTAACCGAGGCCCGCAAACGCGGCTGGCTAACGTAGCAACGCGCCCGGTGGCCCCGCCTGTCGAAACCACCAGCCATACGTCAAGCGGTTTCGAAGGGTCTGCTCAACTACCCGAGGCAGGAGTGTCAGCCGGGATGGTGAAGCGGTCTTGGATGTGGAGCAGCATTTTTTGAATGTTGCGCCACCAGAACCACACCCATACCCCACCAAGTACGGCGGCCAGCACCGGGAAGTTGTACACCGCTAGGCCAAGCAACACCGCAATCGCCAACACGCCGGTAGTGGCCCGCCACTGCGTCATCAGGCAATACATCGCCAGGCGATACACATCGCTATAACGGAAGGTGAAGAACGTGGTCAGCGCGAGGGCGTGATGCGCCCAAACCAGCAACAGCGCGGCGACGAAGGTAAGCGTGCCGATGTACATCGGGCCAAGCCCAGCCAGTTCGGAGTGCGTGATGGTGGTGGCGATGACCGCGAGCAGCAATAGCGGCGGCACCCACACCTTTAGCGCGGCGAGCCAGTTCAGCCGGTATCCGCGCCAGAATGATCGCACCGGGGTCAGCCCCTCATCGGTGCTGGCGGCGCGCATCGCATACAGCCCAGCCGATAGCGCCGGTCCCAGCGGGATACAGAACAACACCATCAAGGCGGGCATCATGATCGCGGGGGGCGCATCCTCGGGAATGCCAGCGGGCCACATCAGCAACAACAGCGTGGGCAGGCAGGCCGCGATCATCATCAGCGTAATCATCAAGAAGCGGTAGATGCCGTTGCTGAACACGGAGATGGGACCGTCGCCGAACATCTTCGGCGTCTTGTCGGCAGGCGGTGGCGGCGTCGGCCGATCGAGGTCTGGAATAGTCATGGTGGGTTAAGGCTATCGGCCGATGATGCGGGAGTCGTCCAGCCAGGGCGGAGTCTCGTCGCGAACGGGGTCGATCTCCACGAGGGTCACCTCGTGTTGGGCGAGGTCAAGGCGCAAGTCTATGCGTCCGATACCGTCGGGGGAGTCGCCTGGTTCCACGGGTGCGGCCCAGTGCGTGACGGTTGGCTCGGCTGCGTCGTAAAGCAGCTCTAGCTGCCGGTTGGTGGGCGAGACGGGGCGGCCCATCTGCTGCCAGGCGGTGAACGCGTTGCCGGCCTCATTGTTCACCCGACTGCGATGACAGTAAACCGATCCCCCTCGGGTGGTTGGGTAGGCCGCTTGCGGCCGTGTCGAAACCATAGGGATTGACAAGTGCACCGTGTGCGCGGCGGGTTCGGCTAGGTCGTCGGTGCCTCCGGCGGGCTGCCAGGCCAGCACCGCGATGCGACCGGTGGTCGAGTCGCGGGTGACAAGGTGGTCGGCACCGCGAGCTAACACCTGGGGGCCAAGCCGGGCCATGAAGGCGTACAGATGGAAGGTGGGCTTCTTGATCTGCCGGTGAGTCAGCAACCCAAAGCCGCCGTGGAAGATTGCGGTGGGCACACCCACCTCCTCAAACATGTCGCAGAACGTCCAGTAGGAGAACGAATCGACCAGGTCGCCGCCCCCGGCCAGCGTTGGCGCCAGGTATGCGGCGTTGTAGGCGGTGTCGTGCACGGGGTTATCGGGGCGATACGAGGTGTTGAACTCGGTTATGTGATGCGGCACGGATGCCAACCGGTGATCGCCCAGGAGGCGGCGGGGGCGACCGAACTGCTCCAGCAGCGAACCTTGACCGTGCATGGTCTGGTAGGTGCCAAACGGCACATGTTGGGCCGGACCGGTGGCGTAGGCGTGAAAGGAGAAGAAGTCAACGGGGGCGCCGGAGCGGTCGGTGTGTTCCGCGAACGGCAGATACCAGTCGTCGGCCTGCGGCGCGGTGGCGGGGCCGCCCACGAGCAGATCGGCGTCCACCTCCTTGACCGTGCGTGCCGTCTCGTCATACAGGCGGAAGTATTCCGCCATGTCCGCGTCCTGCCAGAAGGTTGGCAGCGACGGTTCGTTCCACACCTCTACCGGCCATTGCCGCACCTCCTCGCGCCCGTACCGGTCGATCAGGTGCGTGAGCGTGGCCCGCACCAGCGCATTCCACGCCGCGTAATCGGCAGGCGGGGTGATGTTGCCCTCCCACCAGAAGATGGTCTGTTCACCAGAGGCGAGGTCTTTGGGCATGAAACCCAGCTCCAGGAAGGGCTTGATGCCCAGTTCCAGGTAGGCGTCGATTACCTGGTCGAGATATGTCCATGAGTAGCGTGTGCCCGCGAACCCGGCCACGTCGTACGTACGGTGAATGGCCAGCCAGTCGTGGAACAACCCATGCCCGCGAATATGCTCAAACCCGATCTGCTCTTGGACGATGGCCAGGGAATCCTGGTAGTCGCGGCGCAGCGCAAGCACCATCTGACCGGTGCCCACCACCTTGCGCCAGGCATCGGTGAGGGTGCCGATGGGAGCGGCGGGAACTACAACGGGGTTCATAAAAGCGACTTCCTGTTTGGCGCGGGGTAAGGTTGCGGCCCGCCAGCGTTCGCTGGCGGGCCGCAACCGGTACTACTCAGGTATTGCTAGGAGGCTCAGCCAGCGCGGTGGCGGGCGAGGGCCTCGTTCTGAATGGCGGCCATGCGGTCGGCGCCAGCGGCGGCAACCTCGGCAACCCAGGCGTCGAAGTCGGACATCGGGCGCACGCCGAGTACGAACTGCACAACACCGGTCTCGATGGCGGACTGGGCGCCAGCGTTAATCAGGCTCCACTCCTCGTCTTCCTCGGTGGTACGCGGAGCAGCCGGGTCGAGCGGAAGAATCGACTTCACCTCAACCGTCTGCTGACGCCACGCCCGCGCGTTGTTCTGCGACGACGGGGGCAGGGCCGACAGGATGTTGGCGTCGGTGCCGCCCCAGGACTGCATCCAAACACCGTCACGCAGGCCGAAGTCCTGCTGGAAGATGGCGGTGGTGCCACGGACGCTCACCTCTTCGTCATCGGCCTCGGCGACACGAGCTTCCTCAGCCTGCACCAAAGCGGGCAGAATCTCCGGGAAGCCATCGGCGTCGTACTGGAAGGTCATGCCTTCAACGCCCCACAACACAAACTGTAGACCCTCGTCGGAGAAGTACAGCCAGTCAAGGAACTGCAAGGCGGCGACGAAGTACGGCGAGGTGCGAATGTCGGAGTTGAGTACGAAGCCCGGACCCAACTGACCACCGGCCACGTAGTGACCGAGGGTACCGGCGGGCAGAACCACCATTTCCATGTTCATCTCGATGCCGAGGTCGCCAGCCAGCAGCTGCATGGCGGACAGCTCGGTACCCGAGTTGGTCATAATCATCGCGGAACGGCCATTGACGAACTTCGAGATGGCCTGGTCATCGGTCTGGGTCAGCTCGGGGTCAAGCAGGCCTTCTTCGACCATCGTGGCGAACAGTTCGATCATCGCGCGGTAGCCCGGCTGCGAAATCTTAGAAACGAACTGGTCGCTGTCCCAGTCGAAGATGGTGACGTTGCGGTTCCAGCCACCGTTGGTGCCGAAGTTCGGGCCGACCACGTTCAGCGTGGCGCCGAGGATACCGGAGTCACCAGAACCCCAGCGCTCGGAGAGTACGTACTCGACGTCGGTGTTGTCGCGAACCAGACGCATGGCGTCGAGCAGCTCGGCGTAGGTGTTCCACGAGGTGGGAGCGCCGGCCTCTTCAAAGAGGTCAACGTTGATGGCCCATGACTGCTCGATGTTCGGCGACTCACGGAACGAACCGAGGTTGTAGATGTGACCGTCGGCGTTGCGGCGCAGCTCCAGCTCGGCCTCGATGCCGGGCCAGGTGGAGATGGCGTGACGCGCGTTCGGCATACAGGCCAGGTAGACATCCATCGGCAGCAGGTTGCCGTCACCGACCCAGCCAGTCTCCTGGCCACCCCAAACTACGGGGATGAAGTAGGGGAACATACCGGCGGCGATCTCCATGTTGCGAACGCCATCCCAGTCGTCGAACAGGATGTCGGTGCGGTCAAAGTGAACGTTGTTCCGCTCCTCCATCGCAACGAGGATGTTCCAGTCCGCATTCCACTCGTCGATGGGGTAACCCATGTGGACGCGGTACAGCATCGGGATGGTGATGCCTGCCGGCGAAACGAACCGCTCACCGGCGATGAAGTCGGGCATGGCGCCGACCATCTGGGCCGGGTCGATGTCAAGGTCGCCGCAGACACCAGCGGTGGGGGTGACCTCGCCGCCGTTGCCCGTTTCGCCACCGTTGCCGTTCGTGGCGGCATCGGTGGGAGTGGTGGCCGGGCCGGCCTCGCCGTTGTCGTCACCGTTGCCGCAGGCGCCAGCCAGCATGGCAACCGTGATGCCAGCAGCGATAATCGCCGCTGCCTTCTTCTTGATTCTCATGAAGGTTTCTCTCTCTTTTCGATGGGCCGTCCGGGGTTGGGCGGCTTTCGTTGGGTTCGTCGTGTTTGACGATCGGGCTGGGTTAGCCCTTGACCGAGCCCAGCATTACGCCAGACACGAAGTATTTTTGGACGAAGGGGTACGCACAGATGATGGGCAACACCGTCAGCAGCATGGTTACCGCCTGGATGTTGGCCCCGATCTGGGCTTGATCTTGCAGGTCCCCGACTTCGGTGGGGGCCAGTGCGCCAGCGATGAGATTCCGCAGATACATCATCACGGGCATCATGTTGCGATCTCGCAGGAACATCATGGAACCGAACCAGGCATTCCACATGGCCACCGAGTAGAACAGGGTCATGGTGGCCAGCACGGCCTTGGAGAGCGGCAGCACGATCCTGGTAAATACGCTGTACTGGGTGAGGCCGTCAATGGCGGCGGCCTCCTCAAGCTCCTTGGGGAAGTTCTCGAAGAACGACTTCATCACCAGCAGGTTGAATACGCTGAGTGCGCCAGGGATGGTTACGGCCCAGATGGTGTCCCGTAGGCCGTACCAGAAGCCGATCACCACGAAGCTCGGCACCATGCCACCGCCGAAGAACATCGTGAACACGGCCAGGCCGATGAACGCGTTGCGCCCCTTGAGCTGAGTGCGACTAATCACGTAAGCAAAGGTTGTCGTCAAGAACATGGCGACGGTCACGTGGATGATCGTGTACAGCAGCGTGTTGGCGTAGTTGCGCCAGAACAGGCCGTGCGTCAACACACCCTGGAAGGTGGTCAGGTTGAAACCCACCGGCCACAGCTGTACCTGCCCGGTGCGGATGGCCGCATCGGAGGAGAACGCCTGGGCGATCAGGTTGACGAAGGGATACAACGTGACGAAGCACAGCAGCGTCAAACCGAAGTAGTTCAGCCACCGGAAGGTCTTGGCTCCAGGGGTGTCCTTGACCTGAGTCAGCGAATTTCGGATCGCGCCAATGTCCGGCGCGGAGGTTTCCATCACCACAGTGAACTCCCCATTAGCTTACGCGAAACGGTGTTCGCAGAGATGATTAGGAACAGGCCGATCAACGACTGGAACAGGCCGATGGCGGTACCCAACGAGAACTGTCCAGCTTGAACACCCACCCTGAACAGGAAGGTGGAAACTACGTCGGAGACTGCGGTGACGGCCGGGTTCTGCAACAGCATCACCTTCTCGAAGCCCACCGCCATGAACGTGCCGATGTTCAGCACCATAAGCACCACGATGGTGGGGCGGATGCCGGGCAGCGTCACATGCCAGGTTTGGCGCCACCGGGAGGCGCCGTCAATGCGGGCGGCCTCGTATAGCTGATCGTCAACCGTGGTGAGCGCGGCCAGATAGAGGATGGTGCCCCAGCCCACCGTCTGCCAGGCTTCCGAGATAATCCAGATGGGTCTAAACCAGGTCGGATCTTGCATGAAGATGTGGGGTGACCACTCTCCGCCGAACCAGCCAGCCACGGTGCCGATGACCGCGTTGATCGGGCCGTCGCGGCGCATGAGTTGAAGAATCAGACCGGAGACGATCACGATTGACAAGAAGTGCGGCAGGTAGGTGATGGTCTGCACGGTCCGCTTGAACTTGCGGTTGCGCACTTCGTTTAGGCACAGGGCCAGGATGATCGGTAGCGGGAAGCCGATGACGAACCACAGGCCACCAAGCACCACCGTATTCCAGAACACAGACCAGAATTCCGCGGAACTGAACGCCAGCTCGAAGAACCGTAGGCCCACCCACTCGGTGCCGATCAGTGGGCCGCCTGGGCTAAAGCGCCTGAAGGCGATGATGATGCCGAACATCGGCACGTATGCGAACAGGGCTAGGTGCAGCAGCGGCAAGGCTGCCAGGGTGTAGAGCCGCCAGTCACGGCGGAAGGCTCTACGCCACGTGTTCCTAGTCTGTCGTAGATCCTGACCCGACAGGTGATTGTCGATGAGGTCGATGCTGACCCCACCGGCTCCCGTCGGGGCTGGTATGGCTTGTTGCGCCACCTAAGCACTCCAGTCTGGGCATCGCTGCCCGTGTACATGATCGCGGCTGGGAATCTTTGACAACGTTTTCCGCAACTTGCGATCGCGCTGGCGATCCTTTCGAGAGAAACGGTAACCCCTCAAAGCGGCTCCGAAAGTCACCTGGCCGATTTCGAACGAAAAACCGTCGCCAAATTGACCTCGGGCGCGCCCAGCCTGGTCCTGCGAAACGCTAGGTAACGAGCCGATAACGACACGCGAACCGATCAGATGCGGACAGGGGTTTTGTTCACCGCGCGGCACACGTTAGCCTGGTCTCGTTCGGAAAGTTTCGGAAAATTTTCGCTGCTGTCCGAAAGTTGCCCGACCCGATACGCCAAAGGAGGGGTGATGTCCCAGGGACCAACTATCGCTGAGATCGCCCGTGCCGTCGGCGTTTCTGCCCCAACCGTCTCCAAGGTGATAAACGGACGGGCCGATGTGGCCGAGGGCACCCGCTCC
Source organism: Promicromonosporaceae bacterium (assembly GCA_009780755.1). Lineage (GTDB taxonomy): Bacteria > Actinomycetota > Actinomycetes > Actinomycetales > Cellulomonadaceae > Xylanimonas. The sequence goes on from WQZL01000027.1 coordinate 7,147, forward strand.
CGCATTGAGGCGGCACTGGCCACGGCTGGCTACCAGCGTCGTCGAGCCACCACCGTGGGGGGCAAATCGGAAACTGGGCTGATCGATCTGGTGTTTCACCGCATCGGTTCACCTTGGGCCACCGAACTAATCAATGGCGTACTCTCAACGGCGGCCCAGCACCAGGTGTCGGTGATCCTGACCGAGCTAGGCGGCCTGTCTGTCCCCTCCGACTCGTGGGTAGATACCGCGCTCGCGCGTCCGCCGCTAGGTGCCCTGATGGTCTCCTCGCACCTGGAGGCACATCAGTTCGAACGCCTGAAGCGGCGCAACGTTCCCGTAGTGGTGATCGATACGGATGGCGAGCCACCGACGGATGTCGCCTCGGTTGGCTCGGATAACTGGAATGGTGGCCTGCTGGCCGCCCGGCACCTGATCGGCCTGGGGCATCGGCGCATCGGCTTGGTCGGCGGGCCAGAGAACATGCTGACCATGCGCGCGCGGCTAGATGGCTTCCGCAGCGCCCATGCCGAGGCCGGGCTGGCGTATCGGCCCGAGCTGTTCCGGCCAGGTAACTTCTTCGTGGGCACAGGCTACAGCGCTGGTCATGACTTACTGACGCTGCCCGCCAGCAAACGCCCGACGGCAATCTTTGCCGGGGCGGACGTACAGGCGTTGGGAGTGTTGCGAGCGGCAAACGAGTTGGGCATCCGCGTTCCAGAGGATCTTTCGATCGTGGGCTACGACGATGTGCCCGAGGCCACCTGGGTTTCTCCCATGCTGACCACGGTGACGCAGAAGCTGCCCGCGATGGCGATGATGGCCACAGAGCTGCTACTTGACCTGGCAGCGGGCCGCAAACCGGTGACCACTCGGATCAACCTGACCACCGAGTTAATCGTCCGCGAATCCACCGCCTCACCCGCCTAACCTCCCAACCAGCCCGGTGGCTGAGCTTGTCGAAACCACCACCACCGCTGCCTAGCCACCTAAGCGGCTCATCTTGCTCTAGGCTTATCTACACCTACACACACGCCTCGGTAGCTCAGCGGTTAGAGCTGCGGACTTTTAATCCGTAGGTCCAGGGTTCGAATCCCTGCCGGGGTACAAGGGCAGATGGCCTCCGCCAACCAGCGCAGGGACCATCGCCTTCTCGGGATACATCGCGACGACGGCGCGAGCCATCAAAGTGCCGGGCGCCAAACCAAAGATCATCTCCAGGCTGTCCACCTCGTCAATGGTCCAAGGCGAACGACCTGTCCACCTGCCACCTACCGCTTGGCGAGACATGCCCATCAACTCCGCCAGCATGAGTTGAGTGACTCCGCGACGGCCAGCCTCAGCGCAGACTTCCATCCGGACCGCAGCAGCGCGGGTCTGCGGAGGAGCAATTGGCGCTAGCGTGGTGATTGCCATAACCGCCATTATGCCACAATATGTGGCATGTGGCAAACACGCGGAGCGAGAGTCGCTTCACTTTGCGCCGCTTTAAGAGTGCAGGATCTAAGCCCAGCCCAGTTCGTGCAGGCGTTCATCGTCGATGCCGAAATGGTGAGCGATCTCGTGAATGACCGTGACACTGATTTCGTCGCGGAGTATCTCCTCGAACCGGGCACGGGCGGCGGCTTCGGTAAACGGTCGAGGCTCGGGGTCAGCATCCGGCTCACACTCACAGCCCTCGGCGCCGCATTCGTCGGCCTCGCCATCGATCTCGGCACAGAACGCCATGATGGGGTTACGGAAGATGGTGATGCGGTCGGGCAGCGCCCCGGCGGCCCAGTGCAGGTCACGCTCGGTGAGCGGAACCCCCTCGTAGACGCCGAGAAGTTCTGGATCCTCGGCTGGGGCGTCATCCTCGACTAGCACGACGACGTTGTCCATCAGCGCGGTCAGCTCAGGAGGCACCAGGTCGAGGGCGTCGGCGACGGCCTCTTCGAATTCGACTCGCGAGTAGAGGAACACAAGCACTATCATCACCCAGGTAGACTCTTCTGGTCTTAACGGCACGCCCCGTTCGTCTAGCGGCCTAGGACGCCGGCCTTTCACGCCGGTAGCACGGGTTCGAATCCCGTACGGGGTACAAATGATTGAGGCTCTGTCTGCGGGCTTGCTCGCGAGACGGGGCCGATTTCATTTGTGAGCGGGCACGGCCCGCTATACCGCAGCGAGAGTCTGAGCGAACTTGTTCGTTTGAGACCCGAGCAAGGTGGCTCGGTGACGAGCGCGCAGCGCGAGGAACACGAGGTACGAGCGATCAATGTCTCGCCTGCGACACTGCATCACCGCTGGTCGGAAACGGTTTGCCGGGCCTGGCTGCGATGGTGTAGAATTCCGTAGCCCCGTTGCGCAGGCGACGGAGCAGTTAAGGCCCTGTAGCGCAGTTGGTTAGCGTGCCGCCCTGTCACGGCGGAGGTCGCGGGTTCGAGTCCCGTCAGGGTCGCGCAGATGGTTTAGGCCATCAGCAAGACGAGATGCCCGGTACCGGCAACGGGAACCGGGCGTTTGCGTCAAGGCTCTGTAGCTCAGTTGGTAGAGCGCACGACTGAAAATCGTGAGGTCACCGGATCGACACCGGTCGGAGCCACCACCCAAAACCCGCGTCATTCCGGGGCTTTTGCCGTATCCGGTGAAGGCTTACACTACTTCGCTGCGAAGCGTCGGTGACTCCACGGTGACTCCCGAACTTCCAGAGGTACTCCGTTTGCGGCGAGTCGGACCAGCCAAGAGTCGGAGCAACCAGCCTTGGCACATGATGCTGACTGCTTCTTCCCTTGTGCTGTCATATTCCGTTCGATCGAATGGCTTCTCGCCCAGACTGACCGAGTTTCCATCAGTGATGGGTGGATTCGTCCATGCTGAATGCATCGCTGGACCTGCCGTTTGACGAGCCGCTGAGACTAAGCGGCGATACCCATCACTTACTGCCTTGGGTGCGTGGAGGTCGAGCAGCGCTTGGTGATACGCGATTCGTGACTGGATGTCGCTGATACTTTCAGTTAACGTCAGGCGGGCTGGGCCGTCGTCCGCGCGCCGCAGGATTCGGTACGGGACTTCCATGTAGTCCTCTGTAGCACGCAGCGCCTCGGCATATGTAGCATGGCGTGTCGCCCTGCGTTGAAGCGTCTGCTGAACGGCGTAACCTGCAATAGCGATCAGGAGGCTCGCGGCGATGCTGCCGATGGCGATCAGGTCGGATTTTGCCCACTGAGCCCCGGCTCGCTCAGCGGCGGCGATTGCGGCGTGCATGTCGTTCCTCCTCTGGGAACCCGTGACAGGCTTCGTCTAGTAGCCACTCTCCTCCATTATGACCGCCGGTCTTGGCCCAGTGGTACTCGGCGAACAGGTGGTTTGCGACGATCCCCACTAGACAGTCGAGGCCTTGCTCGCTCTGCCAGCGTTTATCTGGCGGGTCGGCCGGAAACCACAAACACATTGAGCCGTCGGGGTTCCGGTGGGGCGACGCAACCTCGGGCCTGCACGTCACCGTTGGCATATCACGGGCTGGCAGGCCGAAGTGACGAGGTTGGCCGTAGCGGTCGAACCTGATGGTGATTGAAACGCCCTTGGGCCCTCCGGGAATCCCAAACTCTGGGATGGAGTAAGTGAGACTGTCGGCCGCAACGTGACGTGTGATCTGCCCCTGGAACTCTCGGAACGCTCGCGCCTCCATAGGTCCTCGCCAGACAGGGTCGGCTCCGTACCAGGCTGCTAGGCGCGAGCCCTGATACGGCAATGGGTTGCGCATAACCATCAGATCCACGACCATGAGCGGACCGGCGGGGTGGTCGCCCTGGACGCCACACTAACCGTGGCGACAGTTGCTCGTTGACGTCGCAACTGCTCCTGGTATAAATCCTCATGTGAGGGGCCTGAAAGCATCTCAGGGTCGCGAAACACTTGGGCAAGTTTCGCATGAGCCAACGCCGGATAGCCGGCGGCCTCCAGCTTCGTCGCCTCCACCAGGCCGTCATACGCATTGCGAAGACGACGGACAGCAACTTCACGAGCAATCGACGGGTTAAGGTCGGGGCCGACACCAACTGGGTCAGGAACCGGCCCAGTCACGATAGTCATCGCGGCGTATCCGAACCACTCTGTAAGCAGTCGCATTAGCGGGCCAGGCTCGGTGATGGCCTCAAAGGCCAACACCTTGATTAACCACGTGAACAACGGCGGCTCATCCCAACGGCGGTTCCAGTGTTTGATGAGCCGGACTGTTCGCGCGTAGCAGTTTTCGGTGACGTCGTTTGCCTCCAGCACTAGCTGTGTATGCGCTTCGGGATGCGATCGGTCCCACATGTGGAACCGCGGGATGTAAAGGCCGTCGTCGTTAGGATTGTCGATGGCAACTATCACGTCGGCATGGAAATCGTCCCACCCTTCACGAACAGCGTCATTAAAGCGCACCTTAACTGCGCGCTTCTCACCTTTGACGATGACACGGAGATCGCCATACTCGCTCTTCAGTTCGGCTCTGATCGCCTCGGCAGCACGATCCTGCAGAGATCGCGGTCCTTTCTTCCCTGGACCGAACTCGTTGTCAAGGTCAAGCACCACCACGCCGAGGTCGACATCCGTGAGTGGGGTTAGGGCGTCGCCGTGCGCCAACGATCCGTTGACGTACAGGCGTGAGTCGGGGAACTCCTCCAGAAGCGCTGCCTTAATCGCATCCCGGCGCTTCCTGGCCTCGTCTAGCTCGGCGGGCTCGACTTCGATCCGCTTGCGTGCGGACTCGAGGAGCTGTTCGAGGGTTGGGTAGGTGGACATGGACTATCACCCCAATCTCCGCCGGGAGGCGGCTCTCGAGCGCCAGCAAGAGACGAGGGGTTGAACACAGCGGCGACCGACCGACGACATGAGTCGCCGGTCGAGCCGCCTGTGGTCTACGATGCAAACGCCAATTAGCAACGAAGGCCTCGGTCCAGACTCGCTCTGGCCGAGGCCTTTGCTAATCCGGCCGACCCAGGATTGGGTCAGCTGTGGCCACTGCTATGACCATAGTCACCATTATTAGCACTCTCCTGGGTTGAGTGCCAGCGGCGAAACCACATCGCTGTGATTCGTCCTGTGGATAACTCAGCCAAAGCGGTTAGTTCAGCTGTGGACAACCGTGCTTGCATGCCCAACGTCGCTCCTGGTTCTCTGCTTATCTTCGCGGGTTTTGCCGTTTCACCGGTCGGCTTGCGGGCGGTCGCTCAGGGTGGCCAGTGACTCCACGGTGACTCCCGAATGCCTCGCCTGTACCTTCGGGTATGCCTTGGAAGCCCTGGCAAGGTACCCGCAGGTCAGCCGCCAGATTGGCTACTGAGTTGAGGCTTACACCTACACGGACTGACCCACATCAGCCCGTCTGGGGCATGCCCCTGAGGGCGCTCGCAGGTCCGACCGGAACCCGGTTGCGGCTAGCATGGGGCTATGTGGTATGGACGCAACAAGCAGGAACGAGACGCCATGTTCGCAGTAGTCGATGAGTTCCTGGTACGGCAAATGCACCTAGGCCCTGAGGCAACCGTCCGCTACGGAGAGGTCACGGCGGCTATCGCAGCGACGCCGAGCATCGATGCGCTCGACCTCGACCACGAAATGCCCTTGCTGAATGCCTTGCTCAGGGACGTGACCCTGAAGCATCTGGACGAGACCGGAGCAATGATCTCTGCCCTCGTTGTTAGCAAGACAACAGGCACACCAAGTTCCGGATTCTACGATCTTGCAATCGACCTCAAGCGCCTGCCCAGTGAGACCTCTGAACTGAACAAGTTGAGGTTCTGGATCACCGAGGTAGACAGGATCTTCGCCTTCGCCCGGGACGTAGCGACCTCCGTTCCTGCGTCCTGACGAAGCCCCACCTCAGCCCTGACTCAGCGGCACCTACAGCCCCGCCGCGTCCAACAGTTCGGATGCCTTCATCCCGAACACCCGGGCGATGCCCGCCAGCGATGACATGCGGGGATTGGACGGCCCTTCCATCTTTGCCCGGCCAGAGGTGCGTCCCTGCTCGATCAGGTGGACCTGGTTCTTGGTCAGCCCAGCCTGGTAGGCCAGTGCTTCCTGGCTGAGTCCTCTGCGAGCGGTTCAGGCTTGGCTGCGGGAGCCGAGCACAACCTCAACAGGGACACCAAGATCGTCGGCTAGCCGCTCCAGGGTGTCGAGGGTTAGGTTCCGCTCACCGCGTTCAACGCCCGCGTAATACCTAGCAGTTACGCCCAGTGCCTCCGCTGTCCCTTCCTGGGTTTGACGTCGCGCAAGCCGCAAATCACGCAGGGCGCCACCAACCCGGACTCTAAGTGGAACAACCACCTGTCCAGATTGCGGTACCGGCCCCCATCAGTACCAGGTACTTATGTGTTCCTGTAGACTCGCCATCGACACAAGGAGTGCCGATGACCCCCGCCATCCCGACGCAGCCCGCTGATACGGCCAAGCCCGCCAGCGACTCTCAGCCGCAGCGTGACGCTGAGGCCGCGATCATCGAGACGCTGGCCTCGCAACTGGTCCCCGACCTTGCCGCCAGCAAGCGCATCTTAGTAGGTGCCGCCACCGTCCAGGTTGATGCGCGCTCCGCCGACGACCGTCTGCTGGTCGAGGTATACGCCAGACAGGGCGCGCTGAAGCCCGGCCAGCGCAACAAGGTCGCCAAGGACATCCTGAAGTTGGCTCTGCTGCGCCAGCAGCCTGAGTTCGCCGAGTCACGAGCCATCATCGCCTTCGCCAGCCAGGAAGCCCGCGACTCGATCACGGGCTGGATCGCGGATGCAGCCAACCAGTTCGGTATCGAACTGCTCGTAGTGGAGATTCCAGAGGAGCTCCGAGCGGAGCTCCTAACAGCACAAGCCCGGCAAGCAATGACAAATATCGCATCGTCAGCACTGAGCAGTGCCCCAACGAAGCAATCCAACCCCACCTGATCCCTAAGGAGTAGTCATGCAATACCTCCCGAAGCGCGCAATAACCCTCACTCTGGGAGCCGTTCTCGCGCTCGTGGCGGTCGGCTGCGGAGATGGAACAGGAGCCCCTGCCGCATCTTCATTCTCGTTTCAACAAGGCTATGAGTCAGGCTGGCGTAGTCAAGGCCAACGGGCTGCAGGTGCTAGCAGGCAAGGCCGCTCCGATGTTTGTACAACATTCAGGGCTGGTCAGACAAGGGCGGCGCTAGCTTACGGAAACCCCCAGCGAGTCGCCGACTGGTCGAATGAGGATTGGGTGGATGGCTGCATCACGGGGTGGAACGACCGCAACGGCAACCGACCTGCTCTGTATCCATAAGCCCCAGGGGCACTCGCCCCAGTGGTTTCAGTAAACCCCAGAGGATGCCCTTCCCGACTAAGCGCAGCTAGAGGTGCTGATTCAGCAGGCCCCGATCTCTCGTGTCTTGGCTATTCCGGCGCTCTATCCGGTGATGCAGTGGTGTTCCTCGGCTACGCGCTCGTTGGACCAGCGGGACACGGTGTCTAGCGCCCAGTGGAGCAGTTCAGTGGCCTCGTCTGGTCGTAGAGGGCTTTCGTGGGCGCGGAGTTCGTATAGGCGGGCTTGCAGCACTGGTTCGGCTTCGTCCAGTCCCCGTTCACTAATGCAGCCGACGCGGCGGGCTACTGCTAGTCGGAGGGCATGGCGTCCGGCCCAGTAGTGGCGACTCATCCCAGGGAGGGGCGACCCGCGCATGATGTTGGCCAGGATTGCCTGCAAGGCCCCGCAGTGGCAGGGGTCAGGGTGCCATCGGCCATACTGAGATACCACTGGATCGAGGGTGAGGCGCCGGTCACCAGGTAGTTCCGATTCACCGTACTTGTTGAGTGTGGCGAACACCTTGATGGCGGTGATGGAGCGTCCGCCTTGTCCCTGGATGGCTGCCGGATTGGCGGGTATAGGTAGCGCGCGGGTCAGGTCGTACACGTTGTCCAGCCGTTCGGCGTCAATGTCGTGGTCGCGGGCAGCCTGAGCAACCAGGCGTCCCCAGCGGGCCAGGACGGCGGATGCCCGGCCTCGCTCCTGAGAAGTGCGTAGCGGGTAGTGGTGGATGGGCCAGTACGGGTAGATGGCGTCGCCGGTGTCGATGACAAAGGCCGGGGTCGCATCCAGCATGTCGGATAGCCTCGCGGCTACCGTCCAGGCGTCTATGGGTTCGTCTAGCGCGCCGGGCCTGATATTCAATGCCGCCCAGAGCGCGGCCAGTCGGATGATGCGCCCGTCGGAGGTCACCGGATTGACCCCATGAAACACCCCCAACCTGCCTGCGTGATCGGTCACGGCGGTGGCTAACACCTCGTCGAGCCGCTGGCCTGCCTCTACCGGCAGGAGTCGCCCACCGGGCTGCTTGATCCAGATCGGCACAGCCTCACCGGGGCGCCATAGCGTCGCCAGCAGATCAAGCCCGGTGGGTTGCGGCTCAGCGGTGGCGGTTAGGGTCTGGTCGTTAGCCATGTGATTCCTCACTTCTTTGAGTCTGTGTGATGAGCCGCCAGCATCTAGGGCGGGCTTCATCGGGATTGCTGGTCGGCGGGGGCTGCCCCTGGGCTGACCTGGCCTTCCGCTTATTCACTCGATAACCAGCACCACAAACAAGAGCCGCCACCGTGGGCACGGCAAAACACAACCCTGACGCCCCTCCGGAATGGGTCCCAGCCCGCCGAGGTCAAGGAAGGTATCTCCGAGGGCACGAGAGGCCAGCACCCCACCCGAATACCGGCCCTGGCCCCAGAGGCGCTCGGAGATACCGGGGAATACCCTCCCCGGACAAGCCCGGCCCAGCAGGCTTGGGCGAGGCCCCGCTACCCATGCTGGGCGGCGCCGACGGCAAGGGGGCGGCGCCGTCAACCCCCATTCGATTGCTAACGGCAACAGCCCATCAGAGTATGGGTGAGGTTGGTTTGTGATTTCGCCTATTCCAACCTCGCCCTTTTAGGACGAGGTGGGCGAGGTTGGAGCTTCGTCCCGGGCGAAGTCAGGCGAGGTGGGGCGAGGTTGCTGGGAGCGTGCCGTTGGCGACGGTGTAGGCGTATCCGCCGCTGCGCCCAGTACCCCGCCCGTCGTGTACTTGGCCGGTTGCGACCAGACGGTCTCGTGCGGCCCGAATCGCAGTGTTGGCGCCCGGAACTCCCTTTTCGATCTGGTCACGGCTGCATCCGGGGTTGTCCTTGATGTAGGCAAGTACCAGGGGCATAGCCTCCTCGGCCCGTTGTTCGGCGGTGGCCTTTGATTTACTGCCTTCACCGGTCAACTCCAGGCGCATGGTGATGGGATCGAACCGCAGTGCGTCCTCGGCCATCTCAACATCACGCCCAAGGGCGCTCATGTACCGGGTCTCATCGTTAGCGCTGGTGCCCCGGGTTAGCGTCACCAACGAGTCGCCCCAATCAACCAGGGCCGTGGACCCACGGACACGCTCGCCATTCCAGCCAGCGTGCGTGGTCAACACCAGATCACGGGCACCGACCTCGGTGCGGGTGAAGGTGTCCAGCCGAGCCAGCCAGGCCCCGACCTCCCCCGCACTGTTCTGGTCAGTGCTGGGGTATGCCTTGCCAAACGGGTCAACCAGCAGTGACTCTACGCCCTCCTTCCGGAGCCGGGCCGCAAGCGCCAGTCGATGGTCTCGGTGGGCGAAGGGGTTGGTTTGCCCCCGCAGGTTGACGATGAATAAGCGGTCGATGGGCACTCCTATTTTGACTGCCCACCGGTACAAGGTGGCCCAGTTGACCTCGAAGTTGAGTAACGCGACCTTGCTAGTGTCCTTGATCCGCTCGACCTCGAACCGGCCCAGGAATGGCTCACCGGTAATCAGTGACCGGGCGAGATTGAGCAGCCAGGTGGTCTTGCCCGTTTTGAACTGGGCAGTAACCAGGGTCGCCCCATCAGACGGGATGAGGCCCTTAACCCGGTAAGGCGGCTCTGGTGGGCGAGCCATCATCTCGGCCAAAGTGCCCGCATCGAACTCGGGCGGCGGGCCTGCCTCCTCCTGAGTAAACCGCCTCTTAGCCTCAGCAATAACCCGCATCCGGGCCAGCTCATGCAAGACCGCAGCCTCATCAGTGACGGACCCGGCTTCGACCACCTCACCCGTACCCACCAGCTGATCGGACAGGGTGACCGAGCCGTCGGCCCTGACCAACTGGCAAGGATGTTCAGCCGCCAGGTGCTCGGCGTCCATGCAGGCCACTCGATCAACAGCCCATTGGAAGAACTCAGCCACCTCGCTGGTACGGTGCTGCCCTATAGCGGCTCGTCTATTGTCGAGCCGATCTTGCAAAGCCTCCTGAGCGGCCAACAGGCCCTCCTCGGACAGGCAACCCAAGCGTCGAGCGGCGGTCAACCGAACAGCCTGTGCCACACCCCACGAGTGGGTGTTGGGCCTCATCTTGTCGGTTGGGATGCCCTTGACAATCTCCTGGGCCAGGCCGCAGTACCGGAAGACGGTGGGCCACTCGCTGGGCGGCAGGATCATCTCGCTGGGGCTGGTCTGCGCGTCGAGCGGTATTTCGACCCCGTGGTCGCGCAAGGCTACGGCAACCTCATCTAAGGAAATGGGCCGATCACCCAGCGCCTCAACTGTCGTCATGGTCATCACTTCGGGTTTCATGTTGATGGTGCCGGGCGTCCGAGGCACTCGGGCCAGGTCATACACGCCGTCCACAGCCTCTGCGCCGTGGCCTCGCGCAACTTGGGTAACAAGCCGACCCCACTGGACAAGCAGCGCCTTAGCTACAGCCAGATCATCAGCGGACTCCAGTGGGCAGTCGCTGATCGGCCAATAAGGATGCAGCCCACCACCGCTA
>WQZL01000028.1 GCA_009780755.1 Promicromonosporaceae bacterium
CGGAATGGGACTTGGCTCATCGCGACGTAGGTGAATTGGCCCTCCGCGTAGAAGATGACGTCGGCGGTGTGGTTGGTAATGATGTCGAAGAACACCATGATGCCGCGCGAGTGGGCGTCCGCGATGAACTCCCGCATCTCATCCTTGGTGCCGAAATGCGGGTTGATGTCCATGAAGTTTGTGATCCAATACCCGTGGTATGACGCCGAGGCGTAGGGCGAGACGCCCTGCACCGGCAGGTTCACGAACGGTGGGGTGATCCAAATCGCGGTAATGCCCATGCCCTCGATGTAGTCCAGATTCGCGCGCAGTCCGGCGATGTCGCCACCGTGGTAGAAGCCGGTGGCAGTCGGGTCGAAGCCGTGTACGTAGCGGTCGCCGGTCATGCCGCCGGTGTCATTTGCGGGATCGCCGTTGGCGAACCGGTCGATCATCACGAAGTAGAAGACGTGCCCGGCGCCCGGCTCCCGCCAAGGCACCGCGACGATGGCGTCATCATCGGCACTGTCCAGGGCCGGTGGCAGGTCTGGGGTGATGGGGGGCGTCGGCTCCACAACTACGGCATCGCCGCTTTCGGTGGCGGAGCATCCGGCCAGCCCGGCGGCGGCGGCAATAACTCCGGCGGTGATGGCGGCAATCAGCGGGGAACGACGCATGGCGACTCCAATGGCGAAGGATCAGGCTGGCCAACGCCGCGCTCATCGCACCGACCCTGGCGGCACCAACCCTATCCGGCTAAGAAGCATTCGGTTGGTTGAGCAGGCCGCCAGGGTCGCATCGATCACCTAGCGTCAGATATGACACGGGATGTGCTGGTTTTTTACAGTGGGGCATGGAAACGATCTGGACGTGGCAGACGACGGCAGGCATCTGCTGCGCCGCGCTGATCGTTGCCGTCATGCTGGGTCTAGCCCTGGCCCGCTTTGCGACCCGGACTCGTCGCCGCCGCCCGTGGCAGACCCCCCACGGTGATCCGTTCGTCACCCTCGAACTACAGATGAGACTAGGCAAGGTGTCCGAGCGACTGCGCGTGCTAACCGGAGCAGATGGCGGATTCGCATCTGCACACCATCATCGAGCCACGCAGGCCGCGTACGACTCGCTGCTTGCTGAGGCATGCCGCCTGGCCGGGGTGGAGTCGAGCGCTCCATACCTAAGCGCGAGGTCCGTCACAACCGGCGACCGGTTGCTTCGCGAACTCGAATTGAGCAGTCGCGGTTGGACCTGGTGAGGCATGGCTTGCGTATCGTTGGGTAACCTGGTTGCTCTATGTTTGAGAGTGCTTCGTCGTCGCTGCGGCTTTGGTGGCTACCGGTAGGTGCCGGTGGCCCCGAGGGCTGGGTGGTGCGAATTTCTAGCAATTGCTGGGAGAGATGGCGCGCCCGCCGGGAGCGCCGCCCGCCGGGGCGGCTGTATCACTCGGTACTGGAGATCAAATCCGATGGCGAACGCTACGTCGTAGAGCTGGCTCCCGCTTGGACACCGCCGTTTGGCATTATTGGCACGATTCGGGGCCGAAACGACCGAGGAGTGGTGGCAACGGGCGCGGTCGGCTCGCGCCTGCTGGGATGGTGGCCGTGGTTCCGCTATGAGGTGCGCTGCTGGCCCGATGGGGTGATCCCGGATTTGGAGTTTGCGGTGGGGGAACCGCTAGTGATCCCCCTATCGAACGAACGGGCACAGGCCATGATTGACCAGGTGGCTAAGGTGCCCTGTCACGTCTGGGGTCGCGACGTACTCGGCATTCGGGATATGTGGAACTCAAATTCCGCTATCGCCTGGGTATTGCAGTCCGGCGGGGTTGATGCGGCTTCGATGGTGCCGCCGACGGATGGCTCCGCCCCCGGTTGGGCCGCCGGTGTGCTGGCCGCCGAACAGGCTTAGCAATCAACGAGGCGGCCCCGTTGCCGGTGAGGTAGACTCGTTTGGCCGGTTCCACCGGCATGGTGACGTGTCCGAGCGGCCGAAGGTGCAGCACTCGAAATGCTGTGTAGTTAATAGCTACCGTGGGTTCAAATCCCACCGTCACCGCCACATCGAACGGCTAGCGAGTTTGCTCGCTAGCCCAGCTTTTCATTCAGGGTTACCGAACAGTCCTCGTGGGTGATTAGGGCGCCCAGGGTAAAGCCGGTGGCTTGCTTGACGTGTCGAGACAGGTGGGCCTGGTCAAAGTAGCCAAAAGAGGCCGCGGCCGCCGCGGGGCTGGTGCCTGAGCGCACCAGGGCGACGGCCTGTTCTAAGCGATACAACGATGACGCCACCTTTGGACTCAGCCCATACCAGCCATTGCATAGCCGAAGCAGCGTCCGTTCGCTGAGGTAGTGGCGATGCGCAATGTCGCGCACCGGACGACCCAAGCGCAGATCGCGGTCGATTGACCGCGCCTGGTTTAGCTCGGTGCGGTCGATATCTACCTTGGCAAGCAGGGCGCGGACTACTGCCTGCATACCGGCTTGGGGGTCATCCCACAGCGTGTCCACTAACCTGTCATCGACCCGGACCACCTCGGCTAGCGGCACCTCAGCGCGCAACAACTGCGTTCCGGTGGTGCGCAACAACGCTTGCCCTAAGCCGGGGGCAAGTTGGAAGCCCCACATGTCTTGGGGAGCCTGGTGGTGGTAGGTGATGGTGCGATCCTCCGTGCCAAACAGCAGTAGTCGACCCCCGGTCCAAGCCAAGGCCGGACCCACATTGGGCAATACAATGGACTGCTCGCCCTCGCTGGTGTAATGCCAGACGAAGCCGAGCGTGCGGGGCAAGGTGGTGAGTTGGATCATGGGTATCTGCTTTGTCGCACTTGACGATCTGGCGGTTTTCTCCAAGACCCATCGATGCGAATACGGCATTGTAGGCATGGATCCCGCCATCCGGCGGGGCACCCCACCAGAACCACAGGAGATCATCGTGTTCATCGCCCCTCATCTGACCTTCACCACCCAGGCCCGCGAGGCCATCGAGTTCTACCACCGCGTCTTTGGAGGGCAGTTGCAGATCGGCACCTTCGCCGAGTGGAAGGCCCAAGACCCGACAGTCGAGATCGACGACGCCGCGCTCGATCTGCTTGTTTATGGCACGCTCAAGATGGACAACGGCTGTGTGATCGAGGCATCCGACGCCGGGGAGCCTAACCAGAACGTTCCGGGCGGCGAGAAGCCTGCGCTGGGGGCCATCGATGTGGCCACCACTAACGACAAGCTCGACGAACTCCGCGCGGCCTTCAGCGCGCTCGCTGAGGGTGGCACGGTGACCGCCCCGCTGGAGGAGTTTGGCGCCGGAGAACACTATGGAGCGTTGGTAGACCGATTCGGCGTCACCTGGAACTTCGCCGGTACCCCCGCCGGAAAGTATCTGCTATAAATTCAGGTCGTTTAAGCCGTCGCCACCGCACCTTCGCTCCGAATAAGCGGTAGCGGTTGCGCGGTCGGTTTGATACCGTGACGCGGTAACTACTTTGCCGGGACTTCCGGCCTGAGCGAATGATGGGGTGTGACTGCGGTATGACCGCAATGTAGGGCCTGCTGGTACAGCGGGCCAGATCACGTCGTGATGCTTCCCGATGAACCATCACGATGCCGTTGGTGTGCCCACTTGGTGCACGCAACGACTTTCAAACCCCACCCGAAAGTGATCACTACTTTGTTGACCCCTAACCCCAGTAGTTCCCCCATCTCTTCAACTCCTAACGAAACCATCTCTTCTGCCGACCTGGGCGCGTCTCAGTGGAAGCGAAACATTGCTTTCTTCATTGCCGGCCAACAGGCCACCGCTTTTGGCTCGATGATGGTGCAAATCGCCGTGCTGTGGCACCTGGCTCGCAGCACCGAATCCGGCTGGACACTTACCCTCGGAATCGTGTTTGGCCTGGCTCCGCAGGCCATCGTCTCGCTATTCAGCGGAGTCCTGGCCGACCGGATGCCGCGCAAGCTGCTCATCATCGGCTCCGACCTCATCATCGCTGCCGCCTCGTTGGGCTTGGCCATCACACTTGTCGCGGGCATCGAGCGACTGTGGTTCATCTTCCTCGCCAGCGCGGTGCGATCCGCTTTCGCCGGCCTGCAAGGCCCAGCATTCCGGGCCGTGCTTCCGCAGATTGCCCCGGAAGCGCAGCTGATGCGACTGAACGGGATCGGGGAGGGCCTCAGTTCCGCGCTGGGCATCATTGCTCCCCTGGCCGGGGGGTTCCTGATGGCTACCGTCGGGCTTCAGGCAGTGTTGTTCGTCGATGTTGCCACGGCCATCATCGGCATCGCTTCGCTAATCATGGTGCCCATGAGGCGAATGCCCTCCCTCAATGATGCCACGGACGCCAGGTTCCTCGACAACCTCCGCGGCGGCTTCCGCTACCTCCAGCAGCACAGTTCCATCAAGTGGCTGATTGTGCTGGGGTTTGGCGGCGGCTTCTTTGCCACGGTTCCGCTGGCGATGACCATCTTGCTCGTGGTGCGTACCTTTGGCGGCTACCAGTGGATGCTCTCAGGCCTAGAGATGTCGTTCAGCGGGGGATACCTTATCGGCGCGGCAGTCATCTCAGGGCTAGCGATGAAGCTGACGCGTAATCGCGTCAGGTTCACGGTGTTGGCCATGTTCGCTTCCGCCGCCGTTACCCTGGCCCTCGGGCTTGCCCCGAGTCTCTGGCTTCTGCTTGTGTTGATGATCGCGTTCTCGGCGGCGATCTCGTTCTGGATGGTCCCCTACTTCACCTTCCTCCAGGAGCAGGTCGATGAGGAGTCCGCGGGGCGCGTCTTCGGTATCCAGGAGGCGCTCGACGCGGCCAGCGCCCCGCTGGCGTTCCTAGTCTTCGGGCCACTCAGCGACCGTTTCTCTGTTGAGGCCATCCTCATCGTCGTCGGGGCGCTCACGTTCGCGTGGGTCGGTGGCGTCCTGGCCATCCCGTCCGCCCGGCGAGCCTTGGCCACCTTTAACACCGCTCCTGCTGCGGTCGAGGGCGAGGTGGGGAAATGAACGCTACTCTCCTGAGTTATGGGCTGAATCCGGCCATGTTCGTTGGGCACCAAGGCACCCCGGCGCGGGTTACAGCCGTCCACCGTGACCGCTACGACGTCATCACCGAGTTTGGCCCGCGGCATGCGCGCCTCAAAACCAGCGTCTACTTTGGCGGCGGCAGTCCCGACGCCGAGATGGCGTTCCCCACCGTGGGCGACGCCATCACCCTCCAGTATGTGGAACACGAGGATAGCCTGATTACCGCCACCTTGGAACGAAAAAGCTACTTCTCCCGTCGCGACCCCGATAAGGGGCGCGGCGAACAGGCGGTGGCCGCGAACTTTGACTACTGCCTCATCGTCGATTCCCTCAATCAGAACTTCAGCCTGCGACGCATCGAGCGCTATCTTGCCCAAGCCTGGGACAGCGGTGCCGTGCCTGTCGTCGTCCTAACCAAAGCCGACCTGGTAGACGATGTGCAAGATCAAGTACGCGCGGCCCAGGGTCTAGCCAACTTCGCCGACGTCATCGCGGTGAGTACCGTCACCGGGGTCGGGTTGGATCGGTTATCCCAATACCTACAGCCGGGCAAAACGCTGGTGCTGCTCGGCTCCTCGGGCGTCGGCAAATCCACCCTGGTCAATGCCCTTGCCGGCGCCGAACGCATGGTCACGTCTGAGATTCGGGAGGACGACGCCAAGGGTCGCCACACCACCACTCACCGGCAACTCCTCATATTGCCCGGCGGTGGCATGATTATTGACACCCCTGGGATGCGCGAGCTGGGCATGTGGGATACGGGTACCGGGCTGAGCAGGGCATTCGCCGACGTTGAGACCGTGTTGGCGCGAGGCTGCTGGTTTTCCGACTGCCAGCATGTCAGCGAGCCGGGATGCGCCGTGGCATCAGCCATTGTCCAAGGCGAACTGGCTCAAGGTCGCTGGGACAGCTACCTAAAGCTGCAAAGGGAAGCGCAATACGCCGACGACCGAGCCGCTTACGCCAAGAAGCGGGCGCAGGCCTGGAAATCATGGGATCGCGAGTACCGGGCAGCCACCAAGGAGGGAATCGTCAAAACCATCCGCCGCTAGACAAGCCTGGGGATGTCCCAAGTTGTTTTGCAGGTTCGGCAATTCGCCTTGGCGTTCGGTATTACGTTGTGCCGAATGGGGCGGCGTATTGCCGAATGAACGGCCTGTTCGGCGGTACGCCGCAGCGCACTAGGCTTAGGCGCGTGACCACAGCGCTGTATCGACGGTATCGCCCCGAGACGTTCGCGGAGGTGATCGGGCAGGAACATGTCACCGCGCCGCTGATGCAGGCTCTGCGCAGCGGGCGGGTGAACCACGCCTACCTGTTCAGCGGCCCCCGCGGCTGCGGCAAGACGACCTCGGCCCGCATCCTGGCCCGCACCCTGAATTGTGAGGCGAACACGCCTAAGACTCCGCTCGACACTCCCTGCGGCGAGTGCCCCTCCTGCCTTGACCTGGCGCGCGGCGGCCCTGGCTCGCTCGACGTGGTAGAGATCGACGCGGCGTCGCACGGCGGCGTGGATGACGCCCGCGAACTGCGCGAGCGCGCCACCTATGCTCCGGCCCGTGACCGATACAAGATTTTCATCATCGACGAGGCCCACATGGTCACCAACGCGGGCTTCAACGCGTTGCTGAAGATAGTCGAGGAGCCGCCGCCTCACATAAAGTTCGTGTTCGCTACCACCGAGCCGGACAAGGTGATTGGCACCATCCGCTCCCGCACCCACCACTACCCGTTCCGCCTGGTGCCGCCCGACGTACTCGGCCCGTACCTGACCGGGCTAGCGGAGGCGGAGTCGGTGGCACTCGATGGCGGCGTGGTGCCGCTGGTGGTGCGGGCGGGTGAAGGCTCCGTCCGCGATTCGCTCTCCGTACTCGACCAGCTCATCGCCGGCGCCTCGGACAACGCGGTGAGTTACGACCTAGCCGTCAACCTGCTCGGCTACACCCACTCGTCTCTGCTTGACGACGTGGTGGAGGCGCTCGCGGCCCGCGACGGCGCCGCCTTGTTCCGCATCGTGGACCAGGTGATTGCCACCGGACACGCGCCGCAGCGATTCGTTGACGACCTGCTGGAACGGCTGCGCGATCTCATCGTGTTCGCAGTCTCCGGCGACGATGCGATCAAGGTGCTGCGTGGCCTGCCCGCCGACGTGCTGGAGCGAATGGCCGCCCAGGCCGGGCGGCTGGGGATGGCCGAGCTGTCCCGCGCCGCCGATCTGACCAACGCCGCCCTTACCGAGATGCACGGTGCCACCTCGCCGCTCCTGCACCTGGAACTGTTATGTGCCCGCCTGTTGCTGCCCGGCGCCGACGAGGGTGCCGCTGGCCTGGCCGCCCGCATCGAACGCCTGGAACGCGGCGGTCTGGCGGCCGGTGGTGGTACGCCCGCGCCAATGCTCACGCCCGCCTCGGCACCGCAAGATACGGCGGCGGTTATGGATACCAGCCGCTCGGCCGCTTCGGAGGACTCCGTCCCACCACCTAGCTCCGCCGAAAAGGAACCAACCTCGTCACTCGCTTCGGGCATGAGCGGCTTGGCCGCCGCCCGCGCCGCCCTGCGCGACGAAACGCCCGTTAACCCCGTCATTCTGCGCGAGCGCAGCGAGTCGCAGAACCTGGACCCGGTGGTAACCCTTAACCCTGGAGCTGATGATTCCACTCCTCCCGCGCAGGGCGACGGCGAGAGGGCCTCGGCCCCTCAACCGGCTCAGGATGGCGCAAGCTCAACCACCGGGGAGCGAGCAACCCCCGCCGTCACCACCGAGGTTTTGCGGCGGCGCTGGAATGAGGTGCTGGGCAACATCTCGGCTGATCGGGCACGGGAGTTCCTGCGGCAGCACGCGCAGGTACTCAGCCTGGAAAATGGCACATTGCGCCTCGGGTTCACCACCACGATGGTGAATGCTGCGCGCAGCGGAAACCCGCAAACCATCTCCGACGCCGTTTACGAGACCGTCGGCGTTCAGGCCACCATCGACATTGTTGCTAACGAGGAAACGACACCCGTCATTCTGCGCGAGCAAAGTGAGTCGCAGAACCTAGACCCAGCAGCAGCTACCGATCCTGGGTTCTGCGACTCCGCTCTCTCCGCACCGGATGAGGATGAGGTGGAATCGAGCGGTTCAATCGCCAGAAACCAGGATGACGCTGCTCCCGCTCATCACTCAGCGGGTGACGAAGTCGCATCGCTGGACCCAGGCTCGACGGCGCTAGAAGATGATGAAGACGCCGCGTGGCTGGCGGGAGCGTCGCTGGCGCTTACGGGCGATCAACTCGACGACGATTTAGCTACGGACGCTCCGCTGGCCCCGGAGGTTGAACCGGACCCTTTCGATGACGCCTCCGTCGATGACCCGGACCAGTCCGGCTTGGCGGGAGTGGCCTTGGCGATGAGCATCCTCGACGCCACGATCATCGAAGAAATCATCGACGAGGGCTAGCGGGCGGCTAGGGCGGCGTTGTAGAGGGCGCGGCGGGGGGCGCCGGTGATGGCGGCGACATCGGCGACGGCCTCCTTTAGTCGCTCCCCGGCGGCGACGCGGGCCAGTACCTCGGCCACCAGCGACGTTAGCGGCGGCTCGTCCGGGGTGGCCGCCCCGCTGACGACGACGACAATCTCGCCGCGCAGCCCCGGTCCGCCGTTGGCCTCACGCTCGATGACCAGGGCGGCTAATTTGTGCAGGGGACCGCGCAGCACCTCTTCGTACGTTTTGGTCAGCTCGCGGCAGATGGCCGCCGGGCGGTCGGCGCCGAAGGCCGCAGCCATCGCCTCCAGGGTGGCGGCGATGCGATGTGTGGCCTCGAAGAACACCATCGTGCGCGGCTCGGCAACCAAGGTGGCCAGCGCCCGGTCGCGCTCACCGGGCTTGCGCGGTGGAAAGCCCTCGAAGGTGAAACGGTTGGTGGGCAGCCCAGAGAGCGCCAGGGCCGTCAGCACCGCAGAGGGGCCGGGGGCGGCGGTGACCCGCACCCCGCGTTCGGCGGCGCGGGCGACAAGCAGATAACCGGGGTCGCTCACGGCGGGCATTCCGGCATCGGTGACCAGCAACACCGTGGCGCCGGATGCGGCGGCGTCGAGCAGTTCGTCGGCGCGGGTAGCCTCGTTATGCTCGAAGCAGGAGACTACCTGGCCGGTGATCGTAACGCCGAGACGGTCGGCAAGCGCACGCAGGCGCCTAGTGTCCTCGGCGGCGATAACGTTGGCCGTGGCCAGCAACCGCCGTAGCCGAGGGGAGGCATCCTCCGCATTCCCAATTGGGGTGGCGGCGAGTACCAAAACGCCGCCCGCCGGGGGAGATGTTGTGAAGGGTTCTGTCGCGATTGCGAGTGTGTTCACGGAAACAACCTACCTATAGACATACGATGCGCGGGTGACCAAGTCAAAAGATGTCTTGCCCGCGCCCGATGATGGGGTCGAGATTGAACCTGTCGAAACCATTAGCAGCGATGTTACGCCGGGTGATGAGCCGAACCTCTTAGATGATGAACCCGATCCCGCCGCGGATGGGCCTATCGAAATCGCAAGCAGCGAGCCGCGATGGCCTAATCGCGAGGAGCTGCTGGTTAGGCTGCTTGGTGAGCGACGGCTCGCCTTGGGAAAGGGGCGCTATGAGCGGCTGATCGACCGGATCGGCACCGCCGCGATAGTGGTGATCGCCGCGCTCACCCGCCTGGTCAACCTCGGCACCCCCGGCAGGCTCGTTTTTGATGAGTATCACTACCTCCCGGATGCCTGGAGTCTGTGGCAGCTCGGCTTTGAGGCGCGGTGGCCCGAGGGCTTCGATAGGGCGACGATGCTCCTGGGCGAGAGCGCGTACGGTTACCTAGATCAAGCCGCTTATGTCGTTCACCCCCAGGTGGGCAAGTGGCTGATCGGCCTGGGCATCGAGTTCGGCGGCGGTGTCCATAACCCGGCCGCCTGGCGTCTGGGCAACGCCCTCATCGGCATTATCGCCGTGCTGCTGGTGATCCGCGTCGCGCGCCGCCTATTTGCCTCCACCACGATGGGTCTGGTGGCCGGTCTATTGATGGCCATCGACGGCACCGCCATCGTTCACTCGCGCACCGGTCTGCTTGACCAGCACCTAATGTTCTTTGCGCTGCTCGCCTTCTTCTTCCTGCTGCTTGATCGCGACTGGTCGCGCCGCCGCCTGGCGGAACGCACCGCGCTGATGTACGCCGAGCTGCCACCGCCCAAGCCCATGAATGATGGCTTCGATCACATCTTGCAACGTGGGCCGCGCCTTGGCTTTCGCTACTGGCGCCTGGCCGCCGGTATTTCGCTAGGTTTAGCCTGTGGCGTCAAATGGTCGGGTATCTACTTCGTTGCCGTGTTTGGCCTACTCACGGTGCTATGGGACTTCAGCGCGCGTCGCCGCGCCGGGATCCGACTCTGGGCACTCGATGGCCTGATCGACGGCGTGTTCGCCTTCTTTGCCATCGTGCCCACGGCCATCGTGACCTACGTGGCCTCTTGGTTCTCGTGGTTTGCCACCCCGGGTGCCTGGAACCGGCAATGGGCCGTTCATAACCCTGATTGGGGTTGGACCTGGTTGCCCGATGCGTTCCGCTCGTTTTGGCGCTACCACCTGGACATGTGGAACTTCCACCACGATCTGACCTCTTCGCACCCTTATCAAGCCAACCCGTTTGGGTTCATCGTGCAGTGGCGACCCACCTCGTTCTATTGGGGCGCGGGCGAGGAAGAGGGAATGGTCCGCGCGATCACCTCCATCGGGAATCCGTTGCTGTGGTGGATGTCGGCCATTGCCATCCCGTTTGTGATCTTCTTCGGGGTAAAGCTGCGCGACTGGCGGGCGCTGGCCGCGCTTAGCGGCACGATGGCCGGTTGGCTGCCCTGGGTATTTACTTACGTCACAGACCCGGAACCCCGGTTGATGTTCACCTTCTGGACCATTGCCTTTACCCCATTCGTGGTACTAACGCTGGTGTATCTCGGGGCAATCACGATGGAGGCTCTGGGGCGCTGGGAGAAGCGTCGCGCGGGCCTGCCGCTGGACAATGAGATGGCGGGCAATGTGGTGTGGGGGAACCCGAGTGGCTTCCACCGCTTGCCGCGCTGGCTTGGTGGGGTGATGCCAGCGGGGAAGCCCAGCGGCCGGAGTACGCGGGTGGGAGATTGGTTTGCCGTGGGTGCGGAGGGGGGCGGGATCACCCGCGCTCGCCGGGCCACCGTCTGGAGCTTGACCGCCGTGCTGCTGCTGATCGTGATCGTCTCCTGGGCCTTCTATCCGGTGTGGGTAGGCAGCGAGATCACGCGGGATTACTGGGCGTTCCTGATCCGTTTCCGCAACTGGATTTAGCAGCGTCGGCTATGCGCAGCGGTGGTAGGTAGGGGAATGCGTTGTGTTGGCCCTGACTCCGGCACCAAGCGATGGTAAGCCGTGGATGGTTGCTCGGGGCGATGCTCAAAAGAGCCTCGCCAGCCCGCGCGAGGGGTGTCTTGATGGCCCGATTAGTTCATCCGCGAGACACAATCTCCAGAAAACGTTTTCAGAAATGGCGCGCTGTGACCGGTTTGATGTCGCCCGGAGTCTTGCATGGCAACGTTTTGGGGGTCGCGGGTAACGTTTTCGCGCTTAAGGGTACCGAGCCGTGTTCAGGTGCGCGATAGGGTGGGGTTGTGCGGCCGCACGGTCGCGACCCATTCCGACAGGAGAGGACATCCTGAAAATGAAGACCAAGCTTCGCGCTGGCGGCATCGTGGCAATGGCTGCTGCGCTCGCCCTCGTAGTGGCCGGTTGTGGCGACGACGACAATGGTGGCGCCGACCCAACCCCCACTCCGGATGAGACCACCGCTGTGGACCCCACCCCAGAACCCGACGAGACCGACCCGCCCGCTGTGGATCGTGATCCCGTCACCGTCACCTGGTGGCACAACGGCGTTGGCGAGCCGCTGTACTCCTTCTGGCAGGGAATTGCTGACGAGTTTGTTGCGGCCAACCCGCACGTAACCGTCAACATTGAAGCCATTCAGAACGAGACATTGCGCAACGACGTTCTCCCCACCGCCTTCCAGGGCGGTAACGCTCCAGACCTGTTCCAGAGCTGGGGCGGTGGCGAGCTGGCTGACTGGCATGCCGAGGGACTCGTCATGAACCTGAGCAACGTCATTCCCGACACCGTCGCCCACATTGGTGCTGTCGGTAACTCCTGGGCTATTGACGGCGCTGCCTACGGTCTGCCCTTCACCTTCGGTCCCTCCGGCTTCTGGGTGAACACCGAGGTGTGGGAGTCTGCTGGTTTGGACTCGAACAACTTCCCGGCCACTCTTGACGAGCTGTTCGAGGCGTGGAACGCCATCGCCGACGCCGGTTACGCGCCGGTTGCTCTTGGTGGTCAGTCCGGTTGGCCGGTTGGTCACTGGTGGTACTGGTCCGCAGTCAAGACCTGCTCGTCCGCCGCGCTCCTCGCCGCTTCAAACAACCACGACTGGTCTGACCCCTGCTGGGTACAGGCTGGTGAGAACATGGACGGCATCCTGACCTCGGTTAACGGCGGCGTGCCGTTCAACCAGGGCTGGTTGGCCACCTCCGCTCAGGAGGGCGCCACCTCGGCCTCCGGTCTCGTTGTGACCGGTATGGCCGCTATGCAGCTCATGGGCGTCTGGGACATCGGCGTTATGGGTGGTATCTACAACGAGGCCAACGACCTCCCGTCTGACACCCTGCCCCCGGCGTTCTTGTCCTGGTTCCCCTTCCCGAACATTCCGGGCGGCGGCGGTGACGCCAACTTGATGGGCGGTGGCGATGGCTTCTCCGTACACACCGACGCTCCGGTCGAGGCTGCCGAGCTGCTGGCTTTCATCCTCTCGGACAGTGTGCAGCAGCGCTACGCCGCGATGGATAACATTCCCACCAACCCGAACGCGTTTGGCTCGATTCCTGCTGGCTCGGCCAACCTCCTGCCGTTGGCGGCCCTAGAGAACGCTGGCTTTGTGCAGTTGTGGCTCGATGCTGCTTACGGTGGCCAGATTGGTACCCCGATGAACAACGCAATCACTGCGTTTATCGGCGGCCAGGGCACTCCGCAGGATGTCGTAGACGCGATTGTTAACGCGGCCGGCTAATCCGTGTCAACACAAGTCGAAACGGGCGACCCCCGCGCAGCGAAAACTGCGCGGGGGTCGTCCCCTATTGTGACTAGTCGAAAGAAGAAGGTCACCTGGAAGCGGCGTGTTGAGGTTATCGGGTTCACCGTCCCTGCGCTGATCGTCTATGTGGCCTTCGTCTTTGTCCCGATCGGCTACGCGCTCGTTATGAGCCTATTTGATGGTACGCCGATCTCACCGTTCACGAACTTTGTGGGGTTCGAGAACTTTACCGGCATCTTCACCGCCGAGCGCCAATTTGGCCAGCCCTTCTTCTGGGATGCTGTTCGCAACAATTTGCTGATTGCTGTCGCCTCGCTGGCGATCCAGGGACCGATTGCACTCGGGGTGGCTCTTATGCTGAACCGTCGGTTGCGCTTCCGTCGCCTGATTCGCCTGTTGATCTTCGTCCCGTACGTACTCTCTGAGGTAATCACCGGTGTTATTTTTGCTCAGATTCTCAACCCGAATGGCGCCCTAAATTACGTTTTAACAGAGTGGCTTGGGCTGGAAGGTATGCGGTTCTTTGCCTGGCTTGGGCAGGTAGGAGACGGCGGCATTGGCTCGGCGACCTTCTGGGTGGTAATGGCGGTACTGACGTGGAAGTACGTAGGCATGGCCATTATTCTGTTCATGGCCGGACTCGCTGGTGTGCCCGAGGAATTGACCGAAGCTGCCGCTATCGATGGCGCGTCCTATTGGCAGATTCAGCGTAAGGTAACGGTTCCCTTGTTAGGCCCCACCATCCGCATCTGGGCATTCCTGTCGATCATCGGTTCATTCCAACTATTCGACATGGTATGGATTTTGTTCGGAGGCCACACATTGCTAGGCCAGACCGGTATGCACACGATGGCTTCCTACATGGTGACTATGGGCATGAACCGCAACATGGTCGGTTACGGTTCGGCTGTTGCCGTGCTGCTCTTTGTGTTCACGCTAATCGTGGCGCTGATCTACCAGAAGTTCATTCTGAGTCGAGACCTTGGCTCGGACTCGCGGGCCATTCGCAAGGCAGATCAGAAGAAGGCCAGGGCCGACGCTAAGGCGGCGAAGATCGCCGCCCGCGAGTTGACCGCCGCTGAAACCGGACAGGAGACATGACATGGCTGTGACAGTTGCGGGTAAACCCGTTTTAACTTCGCTGCCCGATGAGCCGATTAAACACAAACGAGTGTGGAGCTGGTCTCAGCCCTGGGTGTACCTGGTTGCTCTGGTGGTGGTGGCATTCTCCATCGTGCCGGTCAGTTTTGTGGTGTTGGGTGGCTTCCGTACAAACATGCAGCTACTCGAAAGCCCGGCAGGCTTCCCGGACCCGTGGGTGTGGCACAACTATGAGACCGTGTTGATTGGCGATCATTCGGGGAACTTCTGGGGCTTCTTGGTCGCTTCGATTCTGGTTGCACTGATGACGGTGATTCTGGTAGTCATCCTGGGCACCTCGGTGGCTTACGCCATTGCTCGGATGAACCTCAAACGCTCGGGCACTCTGTTCGCCGTGTTCGCGGCGGGCCTGATGTTCCCGGCGACCATCGCCATTCTTCCCACATGGATTATCCTGCGGGAGATTGGCCTGCTTGGTAACCTGCTTGGTGTGGTGATTCCGCAGGTGGCGTTTGCCCTGCCCACTACGGTGGTTATCCTGACGCCGTTCGTCAAGGCCATACCCAAGGAGATGGAAGAGGCGGCGTCTATCGACGGGTGCGGCACTACCGGATTCTTCTTTAGAATTCTGCTGCCGCTGGCCAAGCCCGGCATGGTGACGGTTGGTGTGCTGGCCTTTGTCGGCTCATGGAATGCGTTCATGCTGCCAATGTTTGTGCTGCAAGTTGGCGGGGCGAACATCAACCTGTTCGGCCTGAATCTGAGCCGGACGCTGCCGCTGGGCGTGCAGAACTTCACCACGCAGTGGTCGGCGAACACAACGCTAATTATGGCGTTCACCGCGGTGGCCGCCATTCCGGCATTGATCTTCTTCCTAGCTATGGAGAAGCACATCGTCAATGGCTTGTCTGGAGCCGTCAAGGGCTAGCCCAAACACCAGGGAATCGTCATTCTGCGCGAGCGACGGCGAGTCACAGAACCCAGGTCATAGAGCAACTCTTTGAGTCTGGGGCCTGCGGCTACGCTCCCTCGTCGCTTCGCGCAGGATGGCGTAGTGGCTGTCTATGGATGTCCTGACACATGGCAGAAACCACCACGAGACGAACGAAGGCCCGGCAGTCCAACTGCCGGGCCTTCGTTCGTCTGCCCACCACAGCTCATACAACTGTGAGCGTTGGCTTCGATGTAAACGAAGCCAAGATTGACGCCTATCGTCGCGGCATCGACCAACCGGTGAGGTGGGGGACCGGCCGTGGTTGATTGCTCGGTGGAGTTCACCAATGAAGATGCGGCATTGAGCAGGGCATCCATAATCGTGGTGGCGGTGCCAACCCCTATCTCCGGCGAGGACACCCCCGATCTCGCCCCCCTGATTGCGGCAGGTCAGAGGGTGGGCCGCAACATGAATGAACAGGGGCACTACCCTCATCTTCGAATCCACCGGTTACCCCGGGGTAACCGAAGACGCTTGTGCGCCAGAGTCAGCGCAGGCATTCAACCTGGTCTGTGGCGTCGATTTCAAAGTGAGATAAAGTCCGGCGCGCTACCTGACTCCCTGGAGAAAGGCTCGTCGCGTTGCCTGCCGCGAGAAGGTCACGCCTAGTCACATCTGGGCCTAGCTTTTCGTCGGACAGTGGCAGACGGACTGTCACCGCGGTGCCCACGCCCTCTGCGGCCGGATGGATCGTTACCGTGCCGCCATGTGCGGCCACGCGGTTTCGCATACCGGACAGGCCGAAGCTTTCGAGGGCATCCGGGGCAATTCCGCGACCATTGTCGGAGACGATGAGGCACATGCTGCCATCGGATTCGGCGTGCAGAACCAACGAGGCGGCGTTAGCTCCTGCGTGACGATATATGTTCGTAAACGCCTCCTGTGCCACGCGCAGGAGCGTGGCCTGAGTGCTGCGCTGCGCTGCTGAGAACATTGGCGGCTCTGAGATTGACACAGACACCGCGATACCGGTTTTAGCCTCCCAACGTTCGACTAGTGTTTGCAGCGCCTCGCTTAGAGTTGCCCCCTGTAGCGGCGGAGGAGCGAGAGCTGCGACCAGGGCGCGAGCATCGGCCAGATTGTCGCGAGCAATTTCTTCCATCAGGGAGAGTTGGGCCAGGTGAGCTTCGATGTCAGCACCGGCTTGGAGATCTGCGATGGCCGTTCGGGTGAGCATAACTATGTCCAGGAAACCTTGAGCCAGGGTGTCGTGAATCTCTTGGCCCATGCGTTCACGCTCGACGGTGACGCCTGCGGCGTGTTGTGCGGCGGCGATCTGCCCCTGCGCCGCCATAAGCTCGTCAGACAGTTTTGCGTTGCGGGCGGAGAGGCGTTCAGCATTCGAGAAGGCCAGCCCCATCCCGCTGGAGAAGATGAAGGTGAGTGCCAGGGCAAACATATTGTCAGACATGAATTCGAGGGACCAATCCTTGGCCAGCCAGAGTCCGAAGCACATGGAGACGGTTAGGGCGGCGGTGGCGATCAGGCCGCGTCGTCGGCCACCCTGGGCGAACACCCAGCAATGTGTGAAGCCGATGACCAGCAGCGGGTTTACGACTACAGAGGCACGGGTAGCGCTTAGGCCAACTGCTGCGATCATCACCGCTTGGTAGGCGATCATGAGGCGACGGTTTTCCGTTCGCAGGGCAGGGACTCCGAGGCCAAGATAGGCGATCACAAGCATGGCCAGCGCCAGGAGTTCGATGGATGGCCGATACCCGACGTCCGTCCGCGAAGGTTGCAGATCAGCGATGAGCGTCAAGATAATCACCGCGGCGAAGGCGGTATGCCACCACCTGCGTAGCCGCTGCTGGTTCGGAAGGTGGGCGGGCTGGCTCATGCTCAAATGCTATGACTCACGGGCGACGGTGGGGGCTGCATCCTGAAGATTTTTGTCATCCTTTTGGGTGACTAGCGGGTCAATGGTGGCGTGGTTGAATGACGTATGACCTATCGCATGAACCCGAAAAGTGCTGCTCAGGCAGGTGAGGGCACGCCGTTGATCCGGGTTTTGGTGGTTGACGACCACCCGTTGGTTAGGGCGGGCATTGTCGCCGCCTTGAGTAACCTGCCGGACATGGTGGTGGTTGGCCAGGTGGGTGACGGCTCGCAGGCCATCGCTGCGGTTGCGGAACTGGCTCCCGATGTCGTGTTGATGGACCTCCGAATGCCGATATTGAACGGTGTCGAAGCCACCGTCCGCATTGTCAAGAATGGCGGCCAGGTACCGCGCGTCCTGGTACTCACCACCATAGATACCGACGCTGCCATCGTGCACGCGGTCAAAGCTGGGGCCGCCGGATACCTGTTGAAAGACATCCCGGCCGAAGAACTAATCGATGCTGTGCGTGCCGTTGCCGCCGGACGTTACGTACTGGAATCCGCGATGGCTGCCCGGGTGGCCCGGGTGACCCAACATGCGGCCGAACGTCTTACTGCCCGGGAGGTAGA
>WQZL01000029.1 GCA_009780755.1 Promicromonosporaceae bacterium
CGAGGTAGTGATGCCCTACAACGTCGAGGTCATCTCCCCCATCCCTGGCCTCATGCCTGGCCAGCCTATCCCCCAGTTGACGCAGCGATTCTTGACGCTCACCACCTGTCATCCCATCGGATCGGACCGACAGCGTTACATCGTCTACGCCCTGTTCGACTTCTGGATGCCCGTCAGCGAAGGCATACCCCAGCTACTAATCGACGCGGGAGTAAACATCATCGGCGTAGAAGGAGTCATGTGATGTACGGAGCCATTTGGCGCATCCTGCCCGGCCCGGCCGTACTGCGGGCGCTGATCCTGCTGGCGTTCGCGGTCGGCGTGGTCTATGCCTGTTTCGAATGGGTCTTCCCCTGGGTCAATGACACCTTCATGATTCTCAACGACCCCAGCTTCGATGCCGCACCGGCGATTACCCTCTCAGCTGGTTGAGTAGGGCCGCTAGGCCCATGTCGAAGCCACCCCATCCACCATCCATGAGGTGGTTTCGACATGCTCGCTGCGCTCGCTACTCAACCACCCGCAAATAGCGAGGCACCCCACCTGAGTGTTCTGGTGGGGTGCCTCGTTTAGCTGCGGTTAGCCTTCGCCGTTCTCATCGGGGGTCGGCGTCGGTGACGGCTCGGGGACGGCGGCGGGTCCGGTGGAGACGGTCACGCTGAGAGTAGAACCGACGTTCACCTGCGTGCCTGCCGTCACCGCGGTGCCATCCATCGTGATGCCAATCACGGTGCCGGGAGCCGCATCGTTGGCGGCGTCAACCCTGGTGCAGGTTAGCCCGCTGGTGGCGCAGGCCGCGTTGAAGGCATCCCAGGTGGTGACGGTCGGCACAGCCACCTGCGCGATGGGGCAGGTGCCCGTGAACATAATGATGGTGACAATCGAACCCTCTTCCAGCATGGAGCCGGCGGCTGGCTCGGACCGCAGCACCCGGTCGCTAACGCACTGGAACGGGGTACTGGGGTCGGCCCCGCCCGGCCACTCGGTGACGTCGGCGCCACGACGGCAGTCGAAGCCCTCGTGTTCACACGCGGCCAAGGCTTCGTTCCAGGAGTTGCCGGTCATCGCCGGCACTGGTACCGGCGGGGTGGGCATCTCCTCGGCAATCCAGATGACGACGCGCTGGTTCTGCGGGTGGAGGCCCGGGTCAGGGGTCTGCCGCACGACGGTTCCTGGCTCATGGTCGGGGGTCGCCTCATGTTGAATGGTCGATTGCAGCCCCAAGTCAGAAATGGTCTCCAGAGCATCCTCCTCGGTCATGCCGATCAGGTCCGGGATCTCGACGTTGCCGTCGGAAAGGAAGATGGTGATGGCGGTTCCTGGCGCAACCACCTCACCGGCGCTAGGTTCGGTGCGGGTTACCCGATCCAGCGGCACATTCGGGCTTGACTCGACCGTCACTTCACCACAGGTGAAGCCCGCATCCTCAATGGCGTCGCAGGCCTCGATGCGACTCAGTCCGGTCACGTTAGGCACGGCGCCGGGCTGGGCCTCCGGGGTGAAGAACACCGTCACGCGGGAGCCGATCTCGGCCTCCTCGCCCGCTTCGGGTTCTTGGCGTACGGAAGTTTCCGGCAGACCCTCAGCGTGGGGATCGATTGCGTAATCGAAGCGGAAGTCCGCGTCCTCGATGATGGCCCGTGCCTGCTCCAGCGTGGAGCCGACCGGCACCTCGGGCACCTCCCGCAACTCCGCGCCCTCGCCGCCTCCGCCGCTCAGCAAAATGATGGCGATGATTCCGCCAACCAGTACCACGGCCAACGCAATCAGGGCCGCGATCAGGCCCGTACGGTTCGGCGGCTCCTCCTCCTGCCCTACCTCAACCGGGGCGGCCATAATCGGGGGCGGTCCCTGACTCACCGGACCCCACTGTTGGGTGGGGGCGATGGATGGGGTCATTAGCTGTGTGGCATTGTCGGTGGCAGCGAAGGCTGGGGAGGCGACTGCAACCGGGGCGGCAACTACGCCACCGCGCACGAAGTTTTCCAGATCAGCCCGGAACTCTGCGGCCGAGCCATAACGGGCGCCCCGTTCCTTGGCCAACGCCTTGCCGGTAATGCGGTCAAGCGCCTCGGGCACATCCGAAGCAATCTCCGAAGGCTTTTGCGGAGCCTGGCCCACATGCTGGTAAGCGACAGCCACCGGAGAGTCACCGGTGAAGGGCGGGCGCCCAGTCAGCAACTCAAATAGCACACAACCAGCGGAATACAGGTCAGAACGAGCATCCACTTGCTCGCCACGGGCCTGCTCCGGGGAAAGATACTGGGCCGTACCAATCACCGCGTGTGTGGCCGTCATCCCCGCAGCCGGATCAGCGGCAGCCCGAGCGATGCCGAAGTCCATCACCTTCACCGCGCCGGTGGGCGTAATCATCACATTCGCTGGCTTGATGTCACGATGGATGATGCCCGCGTGATGCGAGTATTCCAATGCGGAGAGTACCCCGATGGTGATCTCGACGGCCTCCTCAATCGGCACAGCTTCTCCGCCGCGAAGAATGTCCCGAACGGTGTGCCCCTCTACGTACTCCATCACGATGAACGGGATGTGCAGCGGTTGCCCCGAGGCCGGATCGGTCAGCGTCTCCTCCCCGGTGTCATACACGGCAACGATGGCCGGATGATTCAACGCGGCAGCGGCCTGAGCCTCCCGACGGAATCGAGTCAGGAAGGAGGGGTCGCGAGCCAGATCGGAGCGCAGCACCTTGATGGCAACCGTGCGCCCAAGGCGTGCGTCATGGCCGATGTGCACCTCGGCCATACCGCCGCGACCAATAAGTTCGCCAACCTCATAACGGCCAGCGAGAATACGGGGCGTGTTCTGATCCAACTCGAATGTCCTTCTTACGTTGTGGTCGGGGCGACTCGGCCGCCCGACGTGATCGTGGTAATCATCCCAGAGTTGCCACCCTCAGATTCCAAAAGTGGCTGATTTACGGGAGTAAGTGTCGAAATCGTGACCTCCGGTGACACGGATCGTGCCACCTGTTCGGCGTCAGTCGCAGCGCGCGAGCGGACTAGTAGCGCAATCAGCACCACCACCGCCACCACTGCAACCACCACAACTGCTGCCGGAATCTTAGCCTGTGGCACCCCGCCGCGTGCTATCGGACGGGGAACTGAACGGGCGGGAGCGGGCGGGGGCGGAGGCACGGCGGGACTAGCCGTCGTCTGCCGCAGGGTTGACGCCGGGTTAGCCGGACGCAGCCGCGCCAGGTCACGATGGAATAACTCACCCTCACCGATCGACGCCTCGGTGGTGGCCCTAGCCGGAGAAGAAATGCGCCCACCGGGCGCCGATCTCGGCGTGGTCGGTCGATGCGAAGCACTCTGCGGCGCCTGCCGGGAGATGGGCTGTGCGACGATGCCCTGCTCCGCCGACGCGACCATCGGGGTCGGCTGCGAAGCCTGCCCGGCCAGAACAGCAGGTCCTCGCCATCTGGCCCCCAGAGGGTCGGCGGCGATCTCCTCGGCCAATTGGTCTAGCTCTTCGGCTAATGCCCCGGCCGAGGAGGGGCGATCCTCTGGTTCCTTCTCCAGCATTCGCCCGATCAGCGAGGCCAGCGCCGGATGCACCGTGGGTGGCAGCGGCGGCACCGGATTGTTCACGTGAGCCACAGCGATATCCACGGGCGAGTTTCCGGTAAATGGTCGCCGCCCTGCCGAAGCCTCGTAGGCGACAACGCCTAACGCATACACGTCGGAGAGACCGGTAGCGGCCTTGCCCATCGCCTGCTCCGGGGCTAGATACTGGGCGGTGCCCATCACCATACCGGTGGCGGTCATCGGGGCCTGATTCGCGGCCAGGGAGACCCCGAAATCGGTGATCTTCACCACCGGATGCACCGAGGAGTATCCCGGTCGCTCGATCAGGATGTTGCCCGGTTTGACATCGCGATGCACTACCCCGGCCTCATGCGCGTGCTGTAGGCCGCGCGCCGTCTGAGCCAGCAGCGGCAGCAGGCGGCGGGGTGGCAATGTCGGTTCTCGCTCCAGCACATCGGCCAGCGGCTCGCCATGCACCAGCTCCATCACCAGGAATCCGGTGCCATCCTGCTCCCCGTAGTCGTGTACCTGGGCGATGTTCGGGTGATACAGGGCGGCGGAGTTGCGCGCCTCGGTGCGTAGGCGGGAGAGGAAGTCCTCCTCACCGGTGTATTCCTCACGCAATACCTTGATCGCCACCTCGCGGCCCAACGCCGCATCTGCGGCCACCCACACCTCACCCATGCCGCCGACGGCGAGCCGCCGCAGCAGCTGGTAGCGCTCGCCGAGTACGAGTCCTGCCTTGGGCCTCATTCGTCGCCCCCCGCCTCGGGCTGCTCTGCCGGCTCGTTCGGGAGGATGTCATCCTGCTCGCCGCCCGCCTCCGGGTCCGGCTCCACCGGCCCGATGGGCTGTCCGTCCGCGTCGAGGCCCAGCGCGGCCAGCAGAACACGGTGGGCGATGGGCACCGCCACGGAGGCAGCGGTGCCGTCCATACCCATGTGACCGCCATTCTCAATCATCACCACGACGGCGATAACCGGATCCTCGGCCGGGGCGAATACGGTAAACCAGGTGTGGGGGGCCACCCCGCGGGCAGTCTGCGCGGTGCCCGTCTTGCCCGCGACATCTACGCCGGGAATGCGCGCCCGCCAGCCCGTAGAACCCCAGTCGCGCACGGAGCCGATCATCATCTCGGTCAGGCCCGCCGCCACCTCTGGGGAAACCACCTGTCGCAGCGCCTGTGGCTCGGCCTCAAAAATCACCTCAAGATTGGGGTCACGGATGGTCTGCACCAGGTAGGGCTGCATCATCACGCCGTCGTTGGCGATGGCGGCGGCCATTAGCCCCATCACCAGCGGGGTGACCATTACGTCGCCCTGCCCGATAGCGGCTAGCGCCAGACGATCAGCGGTAAAGGCATCCCCCGCCTCCGGGAAACGGCTGGCCACCGACCACATGGGCACTCGGAAGTTCTCACCGAAGCCGAAGCGCTGCGCCATGTCGCGAATGCGGTCCTCGCCTAGTTCCAGGGCCAGCATTGCGAACGAGGTGTTGCACGAGATCACCATCAGCTCGTACATCGACCCCTGCCCGGTCGGCGAGCAGGTCCGGTCGCCAAAGTTGCGCAGGTAGTGGGTGGTGTTCGGCAGGCGGAAGCGATGCGGGGCCGGGAGCTGTGTGTTGATGGTGTAGCCCGCCTCCAGGGCGGCGGCCGCCACGATCATCTTGAAGGTGGAGCCGGGGGGGTGTACCTGTCGCAGCACGCGGTTGTCCATCGGTCGATGGTCAGAGTAGAGCACCTCGTTGTATCTCTCATTGGCCAGAGAGGTCGAGTGTACGGCCAGCGGATTCGGGTCGAAGGAGGGGTAGCTCACCATCGACCGGATAGCCCCGGTGCGCGTATCGATGGCCATCACCGAACCGCGCTGTCCGTTCATGGCTTCCCAGGAGACCTGCTGAAGAAATCCGTCGAGAGTCAACTCCACCGACGACCCTCGGTTGACCTGGCCCGTAAGCATGTTGTGTACCCGATCAACCCACAGGGCAGGGGCTTGGCCATTGAGGAACTCGTTTTCCTGCCGCTCGATGCCCGAAGTACCGCGTGAAATGGAGAAGTAGCCGGTGACGTGGGCATACATTTCGGCGATAGCGGGATCACCGCCGCCGAAGACGCGTTGGAAGCCGAAGGAGGAATCCACTGGCACGGATTCGGCGATGGGCACGCCGCCGACCACAATCGGGCCGCGAGCATTGTTGAACTGCTTAGTGAAGGCGCGAGCGTTGCGAGGGTTGGCGTTGAGAGCCTCTGCCTGGAAGAACTGAATGGCCGTGGCCGAACCCATCAAGACTACGAACATCACCATCATCACGGCAGCCAGCCTGCGTAGGGTCTTGTTCACTTTTCATCACCTCCGGCTTGCGCATCAAACACTGGCTCGACGCCCTCTAACGGCGCCACGGCCTGAGTGGGCATCTGCCCGGCAACTACCTCTTCGGGGGTAGGTGCGATAGCCACCTGCCCCCGCTCAGGGGCCAGCGACGGGCGGCGAGCGTCATCGGAGATGCGCAGCAGGACGGCCACAATAATCCAGTTAGCCAGCACGGCCGAACCACCCTGAGCCATGAACGGTAGCGCCAGGCCGGTCATCGGGATCACCCGGGTGATCCCACCGACCACCACGAACACCTGTAGGGCGAGTACGAACGCGAACCCACCAGCCAGCAGCTTGCCGAAACCGTCGCGTACCAGCAGGGCCGTGCGCAGGCCGCGCTCGCACAGCACCAGGAAGGCCACGAGGATGGCCATAACGCCGATCAGCCCGAGTTCCTCACCCAACGAAGCGAAGATGAAGTCAGAGAAGGAGAAGGGCACGATGTAGGGGTTGCCCCGCCCGAGGCCAGAACCGAGCATTCCCCCTTCGGCCATGCCGAATAGTCCCTGCACAATCTGCCACGAACCGCCGGGAGCCTCGATCACGGCCGGGTCCATCGCGTTAAGCCAGCCGTCCATGCGCTGGGCGACGTGGGGGAACGAGACCCACAGGGCGGCCGCGCCGCCGACAAACATCAGGCCACCGATAATCATCCAGCTAATGCGGTCGGTGGCCATATACAACATGGCCACGAACATGCCGAAGAACAGCAACGAGACGCCAAGATCGGTCTGAAAGACAAGCACCGCGATGGAGGCCGCCCAGACGACAAGAATCGGCCCCAGGTCACGCATCCGCGGCAGCTGGATACCCAGGACTTTCGGTCCGGCCAGAGCCAAGGAGTCGCGAGCGGTCACCAGGTAACCGGCAAAGAAGATGGCCAGGAAGATTTTAGCGAATTCGGCCGGCTGCATCGACAGACCACCGATGACGATCCAGCGAGTGGCGCCGTTGATGGTACGGCCGATGCCCGGCGCCAGCGGCAAGGCGATCAGACCCAGGCCGATGAACATCGAGGTGTAGGTGAATTTGCGTAGCAACCGATGATCGCGCAGTAGCCACAACACCAGGCAAGCCATAACCACGCCAAGAATCGACCACTGCATCTGCCGCACGGCGTCGGCGTTCGCTGCGGCTCGAGCGGGCGATGCCTCAATGCGCATAATCATCGCCACGCCGATGCCGTTGAGGAAGAAGACGGTAGGCAATATCGCCTGATCCGCGTAGGGCGCGGCAAAACGCACCACCACATGCGCCACCAGCGCCAGGGCGGCCAGCCAGACAGCTTCCGTCCAGAACCGATCAGACAGCTCACCATCCAGGCCCAGGCCCACCAGCGCGATAGCCCCCAGGCCCGCACCGACGGAAAGCAGCAGCAGCCACAGCTCGGCCAGGCGCCAAGGACGGTGAGTCCTGACCTCCCAAGTCTGGTACTCCAGGGCGACGGCGCTCATTGCTCCGTCCCGTTCTCATCGCCGCTCGGCTCTTCTAGGACGACGGGCGGGTCGCCTTCAACTGGAAGAGGAGGGGGGGACTCCTCGGTGGGTTCTTCTTCGGGTAACGCCTCTTCGATCAACCGTTCGGCGTGTTCGCGGGCCTCGGCCAGCGAAGAGGCGCGGATGGTGCCGTTTAGCCGGTCGGCGAAGAAGACGGGCAGATCCTCAACCCGTGTTGTGGTGAGTTCGACGGGCTGGGAGAGGGTTAGCGGCCCCACATTGGCGGGCAGGCCACGATAGATTGCGACGTAACCTTGCGATTCGCCGACGAAGTATTGCCGCTGGGTCCATTCGTATCCCTGCCATAGACCAATTCCCACGGCGGCGGCGATGAGCAGGGTGACGATGGCGGCGAGCAGGGGATGCCGCTTGGGCGGAGGCAGAATTCCGGGGTCGTCGTCCCCCTCGTCAATGAGTTCCTCATCAACAAGGGGGTCTGGGTCGATGATTTCCGAGGTCTCCGTCTCATCCGACCCAACGGCGCGCAAAGTATCGAGGGTAGGCAATGCGGGATGGATGGTGCTGCGGTTCGCAGCCGCGCCCACGATCTCGGCCGCCTGCTGCCCGGCGAGCGTGCCGTCAGCTGGTTCGCTGTCATCCTCGATGTCGGCCACGACCACGGTGATGTTGTCGGTACTTTGCGCCTGTAACGCGCCCGCCATCAACAGCTCGGCGGCCTCGGCCGGGTCAGCCGCGTCAACGAGCGCCTGGGTTATCAGTTCCGTCATGACGAATCCGGATAGGCCATCGGAACACAACAGCCATCGGTCACCGGGACGAGCCTCGCGGATGGACATATCCGGGTGCAGGTCAAGGTCGAAGTCGGAAAGCACCCGCATCACCACGTTGCGGTTGGGATGCGTCTCCGCCTCATCCGGGGAGATACGACCGATATCCACCAGGTGTTGCACAAATGTGTGATCGACGGTCACCTGGGCCAGCCGTCCATCGCGCAACAGGTAGGCGCGAGAATCACCCATGTGCGCCATCACCAGGGTAGAGCCGGTGCGCAGCAACGCGGTAACGGTGGTGCCCATGCCCTGCATGTCCGGGTCGTCGGAGGAGACCCTCACCAACCCGGCACGGGCCAGCTCGATGGCGGTCTCCAGGCTTTCCAGGGCGGCCCCTGGTGTGTGATCGGGAACGTCCAACGGGGCGAGAGCCTCAATAGCAATACGGGAGGCGGCATCCCCACCAGCGTGTCCCCCCATCCCATCAGCGACAACCAGCAGATTCGGGCCGGCATAGCCCGAGTCCTGATTATTGGCGCGCACCGGCCCAGTGTCGGAGCGGGCGGCGTAGCGCAAGCGGATAGTCACTTAGGCGCTCACCTCTGCAACTCGACTCGGGTGCGGCCGATCTGTACGCCGACCCCAAGGGCAAGCGGCACGGTGCCGTGAACCTGTTGATCCCCGATGAAGGTGCCGTTGGTGGAGCCGAGATCCTCGACAAACCACTGATCGCCCTGTGGGAAGATGCGAGCGTGACGGCTGGAGGAGTAGTCGTCGTCAAGCATCAGCGTGCAACCGGGCTGGCGACCAATCACGATGGAGGCGTTGGTCAGCGGCAGCGAGGTGCCTTGGAGCGAACC
Source organism: Promicromonosporaceae bacterium (assembly GCA_009780755.1). Taxonomy (GTDB): domain Bacteria; phylum Actinomycetota; class Actinomycetes; order Actinomycetales; family Cellulomonadaceae; genus Xylanimonas. The sequence goes on from WQZL01000029.1 coordinate 9,008, forward strand.
CTGAGTGACCACCAGCTTGGTAGGCGACCGCTGCGCGGCAGGGGCGGGAGCGGCCTTACCCCCGGCCTTGGCAACCTTACGACGCTGGCGGCGGCTCAACCCATCCGAACTGGTGTAAAGGTCGCGGCGCATCACGGCGAGCGCGCTAAGCACAAACACCCACAGCAGCGCGAGGAAGCCGAAGCGAAGTAGGTTAAAGGTCAGTTCACCCATGCCGGGCGCTCACCAACCCTGAGCTGTGGCCGGACTGCCCGACCAGAACATGATGCGGGTGCGACCAATGGTGAGCGTGTTTCCATCGAGCAGGGTAGCGGCCGGCACCTGATGCCCCTCAACAAACAGGCCGTTGGTGGAGCCGAGATCGGTGGCGACGACACCCTCGGGCGTGATGCGGATTTCAAGGTGACGTCGGGAGATGCCGGGGTCATCAATGACAATGTCGGCGTCGGCGTCACGGCCGATGACGGTGACGGGGCCGGTCAGCAGGTACCGCTGCCCATCAATGTCCAGTAGGGGGTGGCGGGCGTTTGCGGCGGCGTTGGTGGCGGGCGCCACGGCACCCTTAACGGAAGCGGAACGCACCAGAAAACGCCCGGCGGACTGAGCCTCTGTGGCTTGGAAGGTGACGCGCACCGGGCCGACAAAGGCGTAGTGCTGCGAGGCCGCATAATCGGTGAGGTTGGCGGCCAGCTCATCTTGCAGGGTCTCTTGCCCCCAGATTTGGATTTGCTCAAAGTCGGCCACGGATAGCTCCACGGTGAACTCGTTGGGCACCAAGGTGCGATCACGACCCACTACCACGGCGCGGTCGTCGAGTTCCTTGCGCAGCTTTGAGGCCAACTCCACAGGTTTGACCTCGGAGCGGCCGATCTTTGAGAACGCGCTGCTCATGGCACGTTCCACGCCCTTCTCGAAGCGATCCAGGATGCCCATGCCACCTCCCTTGTAGTTCTGCCATTCGGACGTTTTCGTAGTCGCCCGCCCGAGGCGCGCACGCGCGCCAGAGGTGCAGACTACCTGGCATCGTAAAAGGTTGGGGCATCGGAGGCGCACATTCTGCCCGCCTAAGCCACAATTCTAGCGCGTCCCTTCACCAACTCCACACAAATCCACGCGAGCAGCTTGGCCTGAGGCGTCTTGCGCGCCCACCCAGCTGTCCCCTCCTGTCCAGAACCATCCCCGCCCCACGTTAACGACGGCCGTGGAGTCGTACCTTCGATTCGGCAGGTTCCCTGGGTCGTAACATTCGGTTTGGTAGTTGGTTTGCACGCCGGTGATCTGTTAGGGTTCTGCGGCGCCCCTTTGGGGCGTGATGTGGTGCTGGCGCGAGTGGCGGAATTGGCAGACGCGCACGGTTCAGGTCCGTGTGCCCGAAAGGGCGTGGGGGTTCAACTCCCCCCTCGCGCACCACGCAACTTCAACCCCTGACCTGGGAAAACAGGTTGGGGTTGTTTTGTTTTCGCCGGATTTTGAAGGACGTTGGCGATGGTGCGTGTCGGAGCCAGGCGAACGAGTCGGCTAGGCCAGGGCCAGTTCGCGGGTGGTGGGGCGAGGGTCAGCCGATGGCCCGAAGGCGTCCGTCGTGTCGATGCCGGATAGGTCCAGAAGGCCGCTGTCGAGAAGTGACAGGTTTAGGTCGTCGGACAGCGGCAGCACGGCCAGACCAGCGTCCTGCTCGGCCTCCAGACGCTTAAGCTTGCCGAGCTGACGCAGCCAGGCGTGGCCAATTGGAATCAATCCGCCCAGCCAGGCCAGTGGAGCCGCGAGCGCGACGCCCACAAAACCGAAGTTGGTCACCAGCACCAGCGCGGCCAAAACGCGGGCGAGGGTTTCCCCGAGGCTGGCAATCGTCGGCACCGAGGCCAGGCCCATGCCCTGCACCGCGTTCCGCAGTATGAATAGCGTCGATAAGATCGCGTACAACCCGCCATTGACCAAGAAGAACGTGCGCGTGTAATCGAGTACCTGCGCCTGATCGGAACCGACGAACCAGCCCGCGATGGTCGGCGCGGTAAACATCAGGGAGAACCCAAGCACCACGGCTACGCCCGCCCCCACCAGGCAGGTGCGGAAGACGCCTACCCGGATGCGCCGCCATTGGTGCGCGCCGCGATTCTGCGCCACGTAGGTGACCATCGCCACACCGAAGGCCATCAGTGGCACCACGGCCAGGTTGTCCAGGCGAAGCACCGCCGTATAGGCGGCCACGGTGGTGGCGCCCATGCCGTTGACGGCAACCTGCACAGAGAGCGTGCCGACCGCGATGGTGGACATCTGTAGGCCCATCGGGATGCCGATGCGCAGCGGCTCAGCCAGGGAGGCACGCCCGTCAATCCAGTCTTCTCGCCGCAGTTGCAGCGCGGGCATCCGTCGCCGAATCACGAAGAGCAAGGCGATCACGGTTACTAGGTGGGAGAGTACGGTGGCGGCCGCCGCCCCGGCCACGCCCCAGCCTGCCCCGCCCACCAGCGCGGTAACGAGTACGGCGTTGAGGCCCGATGAGCCGACCAGAAAGTACAGCGGCGTCCGCGAGTCACCAAGTGCCCGGATGGTAGCGATCAGGAAATTGAGCGCGACCGTGGCTGCGGCGCCGCCAAGCAGGGTGGTCAGGAAGATGGTCGATTCGTCCAGAATCTCCGGCGGCGTGTTCATCAGCGTTAGCAGGTCACGGGCAAAGACGGTGCCGACAATGGTGATGAAGGCGGCAATGCCGACGGACACATACGTTCCGGCGGCCGCGAAACGACGCACAGCGGCCAGGTCGCCGGCGCCAAAGGCCCGCGCTATGGGGATGGCCAGACCGGCGCTGCCGCCCCAGGAGAGTCCCATCAGTAGAAACACCAGCGAGCCGGGCGAACCGACGGCCGCCAGCGAACCGACGCCGAGGAATCGGCCCACCACCGCCGCATCGATGAATGCGTACACCTGCTGGAAGATGGCGCCGAGCAGAATCGGGGTCGCGAAGGTCGCGATTAGCTTGGTGGGCGATCCCTGGGTGAGATTCTGCACGGCGAACTTCCTACAGTGGTGCGGTCAAACGAAATCGAAACGATTCGATTAACGAGTCAGCTTACGTTGCTCGCGCAGGGCGCGCCACCATCCTGAACGAAAAGCTCCGAGAAATGGCGCGGATTGTTCGCCTGCTGCTACGACACCTCACGAATCGTCAGCGTGACGGTCAGCTCAAGTGCCGCGTTATCTCGCACGACAACTAGATTGACGGTTTCGCCAACCTGGCGACCACGCACCGTCGCGGTCAGAGCCTCGCTGCTGTTGATGGGCTGTCCGTCGAAGGCGATCACCACGTCACCGACACGCACCCCCGCCAGGTCGGCTGGTAGTCCGGCGCTCACGGAAGATACCTCGGCCCCCCGGCGGGTGACCCCATCGGCCGTGGCCTGTCCGTCTTGGATGTTCACCCCCAGGAACGCGTGTTGAGCCTCCCCGTTCTCGATGAGCTGCGCGGAGATGTTTCTCGCCAGGTTCACTGGAATGGCAAAGCCCAGACCGATTGACCCGGCCGAGCCGCCGAACAACCCGTTTGACATGGTCATGATCGACGAGTTGATGCCAATCACCCGACCCGTCGCATCAAAGAGCGGTCCGCCGGAGTTACCGGGGTTAATTGCCGCATCGATCTGGATGGCATTGGTGAATACGGCCGCTCCCCCAGTATCACCCTCGGTGATTACGGGGCGGTTTATTGCCGAGACAATGCCGGTGGTGGCCGTGTTCGCTAAACCGAGCGGGTTGCCGACGGTCAGGATCGGGTCACCTACCTGCACCTCGCTGGAGTCACCGAGGGACACGGGCACAAGATCACTCGGCGGGTTATGTAGCCTCACGACGGCCAGATCGGTGGTTGGGTCAAGGCCAACGATCAGCGCCTCATACAGCCGACCGTCGGAGAGGGTGACCAACACCATGTCGTCGAACGCCCCGGTCACAACGTGGTTGTTAGTAAGCACATGGCCCTGCGGGTCAAGGATCATGCCCGAACCCTCGCCGCTGCCGTTGATACCGCTCACTTGAATCGAAACCACCGACGGCGAAACCGCGGCGGCGACCTCCACCCAGTTCGGATAACTGGCGACGGTAGTGGTGACGAGCGGTTCGTCCTCTCGGCCCGGGTCGCCGATATTCGCAATGATGGTAGGCGCACTCACCGGTCGATCAATGTTGTGCATAATCAAGGCAGTACCGGCAGAGGCCAACAGCGCGGCGGCAAGGGCGGCGACGGTGACCGGCAGCCAGACGTGTTGGCGACGCTGGGACGACCGGGTTGAAACGGCGCGGCTCTGTTGGGCGGGTTGCGGGTAGATCGGGGCCGCAAACGACTGCTGCCCGAACGGCGCCGAGTGCCCTGGCGATCGAGGAGGATATGAGGGCGGGTGCGGGTTCATCGGATGTGGTTCAGCGACCGGCGTTGTCGAGGCTGGCGCGGCGAATGCCTCGGAAAGCGAAGGCGTGGTGGCCGGGGCTTCGGGTGGCGAGTACGGGGTAGCGAACAGATTGGCCACGAGGAACGGCGATGGCTCGGCGGCCAGCGGAGTCATGTCCGCGACCCTTTCGGGCGGCGGCGCGGCCAATGTAGGCGCCGGTAGCGGCGGGATGCGCAGGTGGGGCGCCGACACATCAGACGTAGGCGCATCAAAATTGGCGTTGGGCGTCAGCGCGGCATTGCCGCGGTCTTCAAAGCTCATCGATCAATCCTCCGCGGCCCGAGGGGCCAGCTAAGCGAAACCAGGCAGAGTAAACATGGTACGGATTATTCCGGTAGGTTGCCTAATGATCGCTAACGGGCGCTGATTGCTCTATTCGCGGCAACCTCAACCGCCGCTTGCAGCGCGCTTGCCTCCGCTCGACGATTGGTTCGCGACACCCGCACCTCAATAACCTCAACTCCCGCTGGCGGCTCGACCAACGCGGATTGCAAGTCCGATAGGTTCTCAATCAGCCGATGAGCGATGCCGTATCCGGTGCATAGCGCGGCGAGCTTGGTACCGTGCGGAGTGGCAAATACCCGCTCGAAGGTTGTTTGGGCAGCCTCAGCGGCGGCGGCCACCTCTGCGTGTTCCAACGTCGCGAAGATGGAGCCACCGTCATCATTTACGACAATGATCTGTAGGTTTGCCTTAGGCTCAAGCGGCCCGCATAGCAGGCCGCCTGCATCGTGTAAGAAGGTCAGGTCGCCCATGAGTGCCCGTACGCGAGGGTGACCTGGGGCGGATTCGGCCTTCAACCGGGAGTGTGTGTGGCTAAATCCGTTCGCCTCATCATTCCGGTTGAGTCGAGCAGCGGTGGCAGCATCGACCGCGAGCGCCACGCCCATCGCCGTCGATACCGTGCCGTCAATACCGGCCAGGCCGCGATTTGCGAAAATGAGTGGCCGACAATAACCGTCGGCATCATCAAGTCCAAGCACTAAGTCAAGATCGCGAATCGGGTTCGACGCCCCAACCACAAGCACATCCTGCACCCGCGTCGCCGCCGCCACGGCCCGCGCCACAACCAACCCGCCATTTTCGTTGAGGTCGGTAGTTTGCGTTGAAATCGGTAGCTCGAGCGACCGATCTCGACGCAAACTACCGACCTCACCAAAGGTGGCCTGCCGCAGCGCCGCAGCGGCGGCACGGGAGGCGGCGAGCCAGCGGGTCAGGAATGGTGACGGGGCGGCGGCGGTTGGTGGCGTGAACCAGGTCCGACCAATCTGCTCGATGACCAAGGCGGCGTTGCGGGCGGCATCTGGCCAGGGGCCACCGCCGGGAGCAACCACGGTAACCGTCACGTCGGGCCTCGCAAGCAGTTGCTGCACGGACCGGGAAAGCGTGGGTCGCCCGAACACAACGACGTTCTCTACTTCGCAGGTTAGCTCGGGCAGATCGAGCAGCAGGCGGTATCCCTGAATGGCGTTGGTTCCGCTACAGTCTTCGGCGCTCGGTTCGGCCAGCAGCGGCCACCCCTGCGCCTCAGCCAGCCGCCTAGCCTGGCTTCCGGCCCCATCCCCAGCCACCACGAGCGTATGGGCCAGATTGCCCCTTAGCGCCGGGGCGGCTCCTGCGTTGACGGTTGATCCTGCTGGAACCACCCGCGGAATGGCAACACGCTCACTCGTCTTGGCAGCGAAGACACCTATTGGGTTTGGCTCCGCCGCAACAAGGGCGACACAGGGCACCCCTCCGGTGACGCCTTGCGTAGAGCAGAAGGAGTCGTGAGCCGGGTGTGACTGAGTATCGCTTCTAGGCTCTGCAACTTTGCGTAGATTGACCGGAGGGGTTGGATGCAGCGGCTCGCGGAAGGCGAGGTTCAGGTGGGCCGGGCCGGAGTGTCGGTCGCGGACGCCACAGGCGGCGGTTAGCGCGCGCGTGACGGTGATGACTAGATCGCGCAGCTCGCCCTCTCGCCCGCCGGGGGCTGGCACATCGGCGACGAAGCGCATGGCGCCGCCGAAGATGCCTACCTGATCGGTGGTTTGGTTGGCGCCGGTGCCGCGCAGTTCGTGGGGGCGGTCGGCGGTGATGAGTACCAGGGGCAGGCCGCTGTGGTGTGCTTCCAGCGCGGCAGGGTGCAGGTTGGCGACGGCGGTACCCGAGGTGGTCACCACGGCAACCGGTCGGGGCAGCGAACCCCGCACCCGAATGGTGTCACTGCGAGATGCGTCGGGATGGGGTGCGTCGTAGGCGAGCCAATCGGGCGCCCAGCGGTTGGCGCCCTTGGTTAGCCCGAGGGCCAGGAATCCAGCCGACCGTTCATCGACCCGCACATGCAGGCGGATGCTTCCGGCGGCGTCGGCCTCGGCGAGGGCATAAGCGAGGGGGGCGGATCGCGAGCCGGGGCAAAGCACCACATCGCGCACCCCATGTTCAGCCAGCGCGGCTACCAGTGCTTGGGCGGCAGCAATGGCCGGCGGCTGACTCATAGGCAAAATCTACCGCCGCCGGGACGACCCTTTGACCCACCCCCTCCTCTCGTCATCCTGCGGCGGTGGAGTCAAGCGCAAGTTCGGCTGTTCGCATCATGTGTTCGGTTGTTTGCAGCGTTTTCGGTTGTGCGAACAGCCGAATACCAGCCAAACAACCGAACACACGAGCCGGTCACGGATTGGACGGCATAAATCAGGCGGGGCTGGTCAACGCCGGGGAGGCCCGGTCCGGGGTGAGGCGCGGATTGTTGGCCGCAAGTACCGGCAGATGGCCGGCTATTGGTAGCAAGGGGTCGGCGATGACGTCGTGAGCCAGCAGTCCAGCGGTGGCCAGGCCGCAGGCATAGGGCAGTTCGGGCAGTGCACCCGCGAGCGCCAGCCCGGCGGCAAGGCCAATCGAGGATTCCAGCGCGGAGGAGACCACCACGGGTAGCGCGATACGTTCGGCCAGTTCCAGGCAGGCCCGCACCCCGCCCAGCGGCGCCACCTTGAGCACTACGAGGTCGGCGGCGGCGAGCGCCTTGACGCGTAGCGGGTCAGCGGCGCGACGGATCGACTCATCGGCGGCAATGGGCACGTCAATCCCGGCGCGGAGTAGGGCGCGGCGAAGTTCGGCCAGCTCCTGGGCCGTTGCGCAGGGCTGCTCGGCATACTCCAACCCGCCCGCGACGGTGTCCAACTCCCGCAGCCGCACTACCGCCTCACCCACACCCCAAGCCCCGTTCGCATCAACCCGAATACGCCCAACGCCTGGCCCATGCAACTCATCCAACGCCGCCCGCACGGCCCCCACCCGCGCCACCTCAACATCAAGCGGCTCTACCGCAATACCAGTTGCGAGATCGGTAATCCGGGCTGAAATCGGCTGGTCCCCCTGCCGATTTGAGCCCGGATTACCGATCTCATCACCCAACACCTGCTGGGCGATCTTGACCTTGGCCGTGGTGCAGCCGCTGGCCAGCACGAGGGCGCGGGCCTGCTCCGGGCCGACGGCCGGGATGGTCACGTTCACTGGAATGCTTTTTCGCACCGGGGCGGGCCAGCCGAGGTCGGCGGCCTCGCGGGCGGCGCGCAGCCACATGGCCGACTCAGCGTCGTCGTAGTCCCAAAACGGGCTGAACTCCCCCCAACCCGCCTCGCCGCGCAGCAGCAACCCCTCCCGCACATCCAATCCCCGAAACCGAACCCGCAACGGCGACGACCATGCCAGGCGGTCAGCCTTCTCTACCCCCTGCTCAGACACCATCCCAGGCTACCTCCCCCGCCGAGCCGGCTGATCTGGCCCTCCTTGGCCGGTTATACAGCCGTATCCTCAGTGCCCCTTAAGGTGAGTGCATGAATAACCCCGTGCTGCCCGCCAGCGTCTCTGAGACGTTTGACCCCGCGCTGTGGCGCGATGTGCCTGGATTTGAGGGGCTAACCGATGTGACGTACCACCGGGGGGTGACACGTAGCGATGCTGGTACTCGCGACTTGCCCGTGGTGCGCGTCGCCTTCAACCGCCCCGAGCTGCGCAACGCCTTTCGCCCTCAGACCGTCGATGAGCTGTATCGCGCCCTCGACCATGCCCGGATGACGGCCGACGTGGGGGTGGTGCTGTTGGCGGGCAACGGCCCCTCTCCGAAGGATGGTGGGTGGGCGTTTAGTTCCGGCGGCGACCAGCGTGTGCGGGGCGGGGCTGGC
>WQZL01000030.1 GCA_009780755.1 Promicromonosporaceae bacterium
ATGCCCATCGCAACCCCCGAGATCTACGCTGAGATGATCGACCGCGCGAAGGCCGGCAAGTTCGCCTACCCCGCGTTCAACATCACTAGCTCCTCGACCATCACCGCCGCCATCCAGGGCTTCGCCGAAGCAGAGTCGGACGGCATCATCCAGGTTTCCGTAGGTGGCGCCGAGTACGCCTCGGGCACCACCATCAAGGATCGTGTCGCCGGTTCGCTCGCCCTGGCCGCTTACGCCAAAGAGGTAGCCAAGAACTACCCGGTAAACATCGCGCTGCACACCGACCACTGCGTCGAGAAGAACCTGGATTCCTGGGTTATCCCGCTGCTGGAGATGGAAATCGAGCAGGTCAAGCGCGGCGAAAACCCAACCTTCCAGTCGCATATGTACGACGGCTCAGACGTGCCACTGGACCACAACCTCAAGGTGGCCGCCAAGCTGCTGGAGATGTCGGTTGCCGCCCGCACCATTTTGGAGATCGAGGTTGGCGTCGTTGGCGGCGAGGAAGACGGTCACGTCGCCGAAATCAACGAGAAGCTGTACACCACCCCCGAAGACGGCTTCGCCACCGTGCGCGCCCTGGGCGCCGGCGAGAAGGGTCGCTACCTGACCGCCCTGACCTTCGGTAACGTGCACGGCGTGTACAAGCCGGGCGCAGTCAAGCTACGTCCGTCGATCCTAAAGGACATCCAGGATGCTGTGGGCGCCGAACTCGGCAAGCCCATGCCGTTCGACCTGGTATTCCACGGCGGTTCTGGCTCAACGGCCGAGGAGATCGCGGAGGCCGTGGATAACGGGGTCATCAAGATGAACATCGACACCGACACCCAGTACGCCTACACCCGCCCCGTGGTCGGCCACATGCTAAGCAACTACGACGGCGTACTCAAGATTGATGGCGACATCGGCAACAAGAAGGCATACGACCCGCGCGCCTGGATGAAGGCCGCCGAGGCCGGCATGGCCGCCCGCGTGGTGGAAGCCTGCGAGCAGCTGCGCTCCGCCGGCACCAAGCTACGCTGACCTCACGCTAGCTACGACGAGGGATCCCATCGCAAGATGGGATCCCTCGTCTCATATGTAACATCCTCGGCTCGTGAACCTGGGTGCAGGCGTCACAGTGTCGATTCTCGACCTAGACCTAGACCACGCACGTTTACTCTGGGCTTACCGAACCGGACTTCCGTCGACTTTTCAGTTGCCGAACCGGACGTTTGTCGCGGTTTTGGGCAGTTTTCCGCGACAAAGATCCGGTTCGAGGTGAAAAAAGTCGACAAACATCCGATTCGACGTGAGGGGTCAGCGTGAAGGGGATGCGAAGGGGGCGGGGAGTTGGTGGGGGCCACCGTCGAGCTAGGCGCGGGGGTGGGCCTGGGTGTAGATGGCACGGAGGCGTTCGGAATCGACGTGGGTGTAGCGCTGCGTGGTGGCGAGGCTGGTGTGGCCGAGTACCTCCTGCACCGAGCGCAGGTCGGAGCCGCCCGCCAGCAAATGCGTGGCCGCCGAGTGCCGCAGAGCGTGCGGGGCCACGTCGCTCACCCCAGCGGTGGCCGCGAGCCGGTGTATGGCATCGCGCACCTGGCGCTGCCCCCAACGCCCGCCCCGGTCACCGATGAACAGCGCCTGGCCCGACGCCTCCTTCACCAGTGTTGGCCGCCCCTGCTCCAGCCAGGCATCCACGGCTTGTACGGCGGGCAGACCGAACGGCACCACCCGTTCCTTGCCGCCCTTGCCCATTACCCGCACCAGCCGTTCGACGAGGTCAATGCTGCCGATGTCTAGGGCCACAAGCTCGCCGACACGAATGCCCGCACCGTATAACAGCTCGGCTGCCGCCCAGGCGCGCAGGTTTTTGGGGTGTTCTGGGCTTGGGTGAGGGGTGGGGGTGGTTTCGACAAGCTCAACCGGTGGGGTGGCCAGGGCGGCTTGACGGGCGGCGTCTAGCAGACGGGAAGCGGCATCCACAGAGAGTACCGTTGGGAGCGAGGAGGGCACCTTGGGGCTGGCCAATCGGACCGATGGATCGGTGACGGCAAGGCTCAGGCGGGTGGCCCAGCCTAGAAAGGCTCGCGCGCTTGCGCCACGCCTAGCCAGGGTGGAGCGGGCCATGCCCCGCCCGGCCTGCGTGCCCAACCAGCCACGCAACATCGGCAACTGCACATCGTCTAACCCCTGAGCGCCATGTCGCACCGCGTACCGCAGCAGGTCGGTCACATCCGAGACGTAGGCCCGGCTGGTGTGTGCCGAATAGCCACGCTCAGCGGTCAGGTACCTGCTAAATCTTTCGACAGTGTTCGCCAAGTCGACGGGCAATGGCAGGCCGGGTAGATCAGCGGCATTTTGCGCGGTCACTTCGATCAACCACCCGCGGTTAGGCCCGTCGCTGACGCAGGGCCTCACCCTTGGCGTGAGCGAGGCGGCTTAATTCGGCCTGAAACTCCGTCATGCGTTCGCGCAACGTGGTCGCCGCGTCATCGGCACCTGCGCACAGAATGCGGGCCGCCAGCAAACCCGCGTTGCGCGCTCCCCCGATTGATACGGTGGCCACCGGCACCCCGGACGGCATCTGCACGATGGACAGCAGCGAATCCATTCCATCTAGGTGCTTTAACGGCACAGGCACGCCGATCACCGGCAGCGGGGTGACCGAGGCGAGCATTCCCGGCAGGTGAGCGGCGCCGCCGGCCCCGGCGATTATCACCCGTAGCCCGCGTTCGGCGGCGCCCCGGCCATACTCGATCATCTCGGTGGGCATTCGGTGGGCGGAAACCACGTCTGCCTCGTAGGGGATGTCGAACTCCTCTAGCGCCTGGGCCGCAGCCTGCATCACCGGCCAGTCGGAATCCGACCCCATCACCACACCCACGAGCGGAGAGTTCATGCCCCCACCCTATCGCCGCGCAGGAGAGCGGCAGCAGCTAGGGCGCGGATGCGCGCCGTTTCTAGATCGGGGCCGGAGACGTTTACGTGGCCAAGCTTGCGGCCAGCCCGGATTTCCTTGCCGTACAGGTTCACCTTCGCCTCGGGAAACCTTGCCAGCAATTCCGGCAAGGCATCGGTCAGGCTTGCCCGCGATGAGCCGAGTACATTCGCCATCACCGTCCAGGTGGCCGTGGCGGCGGTGTCGCCGAGCGGCAGATCGAGTACGGCTCGCAGGTGCTGCTCGAACTGGCTGGTCACGGCCCCGTCGATGGTCCAGTGCCCGGAGTTGTGGGGGCGCATTGCCAGCTCGTTTACCAGCACCTGCGGGGTGCCATCGGGACCGAGCGTTTCAAAGAGTTCAACAGCCAGCACACCGGTCACACCCAGCTTCGTAACGATGGTAGAGCCAAGCTCTCGCACCTGGTTGGCCAATTCCGCCGATAGGTTCGGGGCCGGAGCGATCACCTCGGAACACACGCCGTTTCGCTGAATTGACTCGACCACGGGCCAGGTGCGCACCTCCCCCGATGGGCGTCGGGCCACCAGGGCCGCTAGCTCGCGGGTGAACGGCACCTTCTCCTCCACCAGCAGTTGCGGGGCACCGTTCGCGGCGGCCGCGATCCAGTCGGCGGCGGCCGCGAGGTCGGAGATGATGCGCACTCCCTTGCCGTCGTAGCCGCCCCGAGAGGTTTTAAGCACCGCCTCGCCGGTGGGAGTGGTAGCCAAGAAGGCCGCAAGCACCGCTTCGGCATCGTCCGCCTCAAAGGGGAGGGGCATCCAGCGGGGGCAGGGTAGGCCCAGCTCGGTCAGGCGGGCACGCATGGCGATCTTGTCTTGGGCGTAGATCAGCGCGGCGGGGCTGGGGTGTACGGGGGTGCCGTGGTCGAGTAGGTCTTGCAGCAGGGTGTTTGGCACATGCTCGTGTTCGAAGGTGAGTACCGAGGCGGGGGCGCCATCTGCTGGTGTAATCAGCTGGCGGATAGCGGCCTCATCGTAGGCTCTGCCCACCGGGGCATCGGCTAGCAGTTGTGCGGCCGAGGAGTTTGGCTCCTCGACCAGCGCGCGCAGGTGCACGCCGAGCGCACCGGCGGCGGGAGTCATCATGCGAGCGAGTTGGCCGCCACCAACCACGGCAATCACTGGGGTAGTCACGAAGGTTAAGGCTACGGCACTCACGTCATTGGGGTTAGCGGCGCGAAGAGATGGAGGTGCCGGCGGGGAGCAGCACCGATGGATTCAAGGTCTTGGGCACACCGGCCAGGAATACGGTGAATACCGCCGGGCGGCGCTGTGAAAGCTCGATGCGGCCACCATCGGCGGCGGCCAGGTCGCGGGCGATGGCCAGGCCAAGTCCGGTGCCTTTGCCGGAGGTGAAGCCGCGCTCGAAGATGCGTGAGGCGATCTCATCGGAGACACCCTGCCCCTCATCACCGATCTCCAACGCCACGGCTCCGGTGGTGCCCGAGGGTCGAGAGCGAATGGTGGTTACGCCATCACCGTACTTCAAAGAGTTCTCTAGCAAGGTGGCGAGTACCTGCGACAGCGCGCCGGGGGTGGCCAGCACGCGCTGATCGCCCGGCACCTCGAAGGTCAGGCGGCGATTCGCCCGCAGATAGGTGGGCGTCCACTCCTCGGCTAGCTGCCGCACCACATCCGCCAGCCGCACCGGCTCGGTGGTGCCACCCTGGGTACGTTTGGAGGCCGCCAGCAAATCATCGACCACGGAAACCAGCCGCTCTACCTGCTCTAAGGAAACCCGCGCCTCTTCCTGCACGTCCGGCTCGGAGGAGGTCAGCATGATCTCTTCGAGCCGCATCGTCAGCGCCGTCAACGGGGTACGCAACTGGTGCGAAGCATCCGAGGTGAACTGCCGCGCCGAAGCCAGATGCCCCGCCAGCCGGTCGGCAGAGCGGGTCAGCTCGGAGGCAACCAGGTCGATCTCCTCAATGCCACTTTGTTCCACCTGGGGGCGAACCAGGCCAGAACCCAGTTGCTCGGCCGATGCTGCCAAGTAGACGAGCGGAGCGGAGAGCCGGTTGGACTGCCTCACGGCCACCGCCGCCCCGGCCGCGATGGCGATCAGGCAGGTGATCGCCACAAGGCCCACCACCTGAATCATCTGAACTCGCGCAGTCCAGGCTGAGACTTCCATAAACACCTGCGCGTTCGCATCCGTCGACGCGACCACGGATAGCACGGGACCACCGATGGGCACCCCCCGCTCGATAGTGTCGCCACCGGGCAGCACTATGCGGACGAAAGCGGGAATGGCGTTGCCGGTGCGGCCCTCGACCGCCACGGTTAAGGAACGCTCGGAGATGACATCGGTCACATCCTGTTCGACTTCCGCCGCGCGCTCCTGGGCAGCTTGCACCGAGGCAACTAGCGTGTTCAGTCGGTCACGTAAACCTCGGTTTTGCATCTCGCCGGCCCATTGGGCGCCCATAAACCCCAGCGGGATGCCGAGCAGAACCACCGCCACGACAACCGCAGAGATCGTGGCCAGCAGAACCCGCCTACGCACTTAAGCCCGTCCCGCCTCAAAGCGGAACCCGAGGCCACGCACGGTGGAGATGTAGCGCGGCGCGTTTGCGTCATCGCCGAGCTTGCGGCGCAACCACGAGATATGCATATCCAAGGTCTTGGTGGAGCCGGTCGGATCCGAACCCCACACATCGCGCATTAGCGTTTCGCGCTGCAATACGGAACCGGCATTGGCAACAAGTACCCGCAGCAGGTCAAACTCCTTGGTGGTTAGGTGCAGTTCGCGATCCCCCACAAAGGCGCGATGGGCGGAAACATCTACCCGCACATCCTGCGCCCGCACCTCATCGTCTTCCTGATTCTCCCCGAGCAGGCGGCGCAGCAGCGCCCGCACGCGAGCCAGCAGCTCGGCCAGGCGGAACGGCTTGGTCACATAGTCATCGGCGCCAGCATCCAGGCCCACCACGAGGTCCACCTCGTCGGCGCGAGCCGTGAGTACCAGAATTGGAGTGGTGCAGCCATTGCGCCGCAATTCGCGGGCGACGTCCAGACCGTCCATGTCGGGCAGGCCCAGGTCGAGAACTATCACATCCGCCTGGGCGGCGTGGTCAAGGGCGCCTTGACCCGTGCCTTGAACCGTTACGTGATAGCCCTCCCGGCTGAGCGCGCGGGCCAGCGGTTCGGCAATCGCGGGGTCATCCTCGGCCAGCAATACGTTGGTCATTGCGCAATGGTAGCCCCAGGTTTGCATAAAACGTATAGAACCGCCCGCTTCCTTTTCCCCTGTGTCTTGCCCCGACGTCAGGTCGCAAGTTTCACCAGGTGTTCGGCGGTGGTGCGGTCGGTGACCAAGATGTTGATCCACCCCCCCAGCATCGCGCCACGGATGGCCTCCACCTTGCGCGATCCCCCGGCAATGCCGACCCGGCGAGGCACCGCGCGAAGCACATCGGGGTCAATAGCGATCACTCGATCATCGAAGGAGGATCGGACCAGCTCACCATCGCGGTTAATGAATCTAAAACACACATCGCCGACAGCACCGGCGGCCTCCAGCGCGGCCAGATCGTCGGTTGGGAACACGTTCCCGGACTGGCTGGCCAGGTCCGATGGCTCAATGCCGCCAATACCGATCAGGGCGATGGTCAGCCGCGACCAGGTCTGCGCCACGTCGGCAACCACCGGATCGGAGACGAGAGCGTCACGGGCCTCAACAGATCCGAGAATGCCGGGGGTGGGCAGCAATATGGGATCGGCCCCGGTATAAGAGGCGAGTTGTCCGATGAGCTGCGTGGCCTGCATTTGCACCTGCGGGTTGCCCATGCCGCCGACGAGCTGCACCACGTTGTCTACCACCTTGGTGCGGAAGGGGCTAAGGGCGTAGGCCGTGGCGATCACGGAGGCCGACCAGGAGGAGATGCCCATTGTGTCGGTGCCGAGCAACGTATTGGAGAGGTATGACGCCGCAGCGGCCCCAAGCGCAGGGGTAATCTCCCCCTCGGCATCGACCACCAGCGCCCGCTTTATCCCGTATGCCTGTTCCAGCGTCTCCGTCAGTTCGATATTTACCTCGGGGGGCACGGTAACGGTCGTGCGGACGATACCCGCCGCTACCGCCGCCTTCAACAGCCTAGAGACGCGCGGCTGGGAGATGTGGAAGGCTTCGGCGATCTCGGCCTGACGCATACCCTGCTCGTGATAGGCGCGGGCCACACGAGCCGCCAGCCGTAATTGGCTGCCGCGAGCGCCCATGAGGGCCAGATCGCTAACCATCGCTTTTCCTTCCTAGTATTCGGATGCGGGCCGAGAACAGAATAACTATTCAACGACCCGCATCCTAGATGATCTGATCGACCTGACCGATGGTGTCTTGTTACTTGGCGCCCATCATCAACTCTCGGGCCACCTCGGCGATGCCCTGCGCAGAGGCGCCGATGTGATCGAGCAGCCACTCGGCGGAGCCGGTGGTGGCGAAGTCACGGAAGCCGATTCGGCGCACTGGGCAGGGGTGGGACTCGCTTACCAGCTCGGCGATGGCGCCGCCTAGCCCGGCCACATTGGCCTCTTCGACCGTGACGATCCCGGCGGTTTCTCGCGCGGCGGCCAGCACGGCCTCGGCGTCGAGGGGGACGATGGACGGCAGAGACAGCACGCGGGCGAAGACGCCCCCGATGGCCAGCAGGTCGGCGGCCGCCAGCGCTCGGGTGACGGTGACCCCGGTGGCGGCAAGGGTCACGTCGTTGCCCTCACGGATGGTGACGGCCTTGCCCGGCTCAAACCGATAGTCGTCGCCATAAATCTCGGGCACGCCCATGCGGGCCACGCGCAGGTATACGGGACCGTCGTGGGCGGCGGCCCAGCGGACAACCTGCTCGGTTTCCTTCGGAGATGCCGGAGCGAGTACATGCCAGCCCGGCAGGGTGCGCAGCCACGCGAAATCCTCAATGGAGTGATGGGTGGGGCCGAGTTCGCCGTAGGCGACACCTGGGGAGTGGCCCACCAGCTTGACGTTGGCGCGGGAGTAAACCACGTCGGCCTTGATCTGCTCCATCGCGCGGGCGGTAAGAAAGCAGCCCGCAGCCGACACGAAGGGCACGCGCCCGCCGTTAGCCAGTCCGTTTGCGACGCCCACCATGTTTTGCTCGGCGATGCCGACGTTCACGGTGCGGGCCGGGAACTCTTTTTGGAAATCGCCCAGCTTTGAGGAGCCGACGGAATCGTTGACCACCGCCATGATGCGGTCGTCTTCGCGGGCCAGGTTGGCCAGGGTGGCCGCCCAGGTGTCTCGGCAATCAAATAGTTCGACGCTCACTTGGCATCCTTCCCGATCCCCGCAAGGATCGCGTCCAGTTCGATCAGGGCGAGGGCGACCTGCTCGGCATTGGGCACCTTGTGATGCCAGGCGACGTTGTCGCGCATGTAACTAACGGGGGCGCCCTTATCGGTGTGGGCGATAATCATGGTTGGCTTTCCGGAGACGGCTGGGGTGGCGGCGAAGGCGTCAAGCAGGGCCGCGAAGTCATGCCCATCGATCTCGATAACCTCCCAGCCGAAGGCTCGTAGCTTGTCCGCAATCGGTTCTAGCCCGTTGGTGTCTTCGACGCGGGCGCCCTGTTGCAGCCGGTTTCGATCAAGCACGCCGATGAGACCAGAAAGCCGCTGATGAGCGGCGCACATGATGGCCTCCCAGTTGGCGCCCTCCTGCATTTCTCCATCCCCGAGCAGCACGAAGGTGCGGCGCGGCGATCTGGCCAGCTTGGCGGCAAGTGCCATGCCAACGGCAATGGGTAGGCCGTGGCCGAGCGGGCCGGTGGATGCCTCGACGGCCTTGATCTTGGTGCGGGCCGGGTGGCCGTTGAGCAGCGATTGGGGCTGTAGGAAGGTGCGCAGCGATTGGGCCGGGATGTACCCACCGGCCACCAGCGTGGTGTACAGCGCGTTGGCGGCGTGCCCCTTGGACAGCACCAGGCGGTCGCGCTCGGGGTCGCAAGCCTCGACCTGTTCGGGGCTGATGTTCATTTCCGAGAGGTACAGGGTGACCAGGGCGTCGGTGATGGAGAACTCACCGCCGATGTGACCTGCGCCGACATCGCCGACGGTCTGGATTGACCGGCGACGCACCTCAATGGCGGCCCGTTGCAGGTGGGTGATGGCGGCCTCGCGCGAGGCGCCGACGGGCACGCGGCCAAGCACCGCGATTTCGCGGTCGGGTTCGGGCAGCAGGCTCCCCGAGGCGGCGGCGGCCGCCGCCAGGTCTGCATAGCCGTTGGTCATCGGTTGTCGCCCCCCATTGAGGAAAGCAGGGCATCCTGCACCAGCTTTTGCGCGCGGATGCCGTCATGGGCCGCCTGCGCCTGCGCCATCGCCTCGTAATCAAGGCTGTCTAACGCCCGGTGGATGGCCTTCAGGAAGCGGATGGAGGCTCGTGCCGTCTCGACGGAATCCTCCCGGAAGGGGAACTGGTCGAGCTGCCAAACGCCCTCCCAGCCGTTGATGCGCAGGGTGTAGAAGAACTCAAATACCTCGGTCATGTGGACGGTGCCAACCATCAGGTCGTCATCCCAGCCGCGCAGGTTGTCATTGACGTCCATGCCCCACAGCAGGCCGTGGTCGATGAGCAGTTGGGCGGCGTCGGCGGGGCTTTCCCCGCCGTAAAGGGCGTGGCCGAAGTCGAGCAGCACGCCGACGTTGTCCAGACCAATCTGCTTAATGCCAAGCACGGAACGGGCAGCCGAATCCCAGAGCATCTTCACCCGCGGCTCGCGCGGCTTATATTCGATGACGAACTTGAGGTCGGGGTGGGCGGCGGCGATCTCGCGGACACCATCGACGGCTAACTTCCACACGTCGTGGTGGTTCACCTGGAAGGGGTAGTCCCAGCCATCCTGCCCCGGCCACAGCTTGACGTAACGGGCGCCAAGCGCGCGCACCACGTCGGCGGTCTCGTGCAGCAGCGCCATCGCTTCGGCGCGCACAGCCGGGTCGGGGTTGGTAAAAGCACCCTTCTTAAAACGACGCAGGTAGATGTCCGGGGTCACCCCGATGGCCTTCAGTCCGGCGGCATCGAGCGCGTCCTTGACCTCATCAATGGTGGCGCCGTGGGAGAACGGGTAGTTCAGGTCAACATACGACAGGTCGCCGACGGTGCCAGCGAGACGAATCTGCTCCAGGGTCGAGACAGGCTCGTCGTAGCCGTCGGTGGCATAGCGGTCTACGTAGGACGCGAAGTTCCACAGGCCGGCACCGAAGACGGGCGGGCTGGACTTGAGGGTCATTTTCTTCTCCTTGTGAAGCGGATTCTTAGGTTGTGGTTGGGTAAAGGGCTTGGCCGCGCGCGCGACGCACGGCCTGACGCCAGGCGACGCGACGGGCGAGGCGCTCGTCATCACCGATTTGCGGCAGGTAGACGATGCGGTTTTTGGTGGGGGCGGGAGCCGTGCCGGTGAGTACCAGTGCGGCGAGGTCGGCCACGCCGAGCGCCGAGGCATGAGGGGAGGCCGAGACCTCGACGGGTCGGCCAAGCAGGTCAGCCTGGGTTTGCATCAGCAGTTCCGAGCGGGTGGCCCCGCCGTCAGCGACGAGCAGGTCGGCGCCCGTCCCGACGGCCTCGATCACATCTGCCACCTGATGGGCGACGGCGTCAAGGGCGGCGCGGGCGATGTTGCCCCTGGTGGTGCCGCCGGTGATACCGGTCAACGTGCCGGTGGCGTCACGATCCCAGTGCGGGGCGCCCAAGCCGGTGAAGGCGGGCACGAAGGAAACTCCCCCGGCATCCGATTCGGTGGTGGCCAGTTCAGTCAGGAAGGCGCCGCCAGGCATCCCATCGGGAGCGCCGAGGGTGCGGGCCATCCAGTCGAGACCGGCCCCCGAGGTGAGGATGTTCCCCTCAGCGGCAAACTGCGGCACCCCTCTCGCCCCTAGCCCTCCGGGTGGTTGAGTAGGGAGCGCAGCGATCGTGTCTAAACCACACCACCAAGCAAGAGTGGCATCCTTCCGCTCCCGCTTAGGCAACATAACCGAAGAGCCGGTCCCGTAGGTGGCCTTACCCACGCCCGAACGCCCCTGGCCGTGGTGGTAAAGCGCGGAGTGGGAGTCGGCTAAAACGGCGGCAACCGGGATGCCAGCCAGCCCGTCAAGCGCGCCGGACCGCAGCGACCCGAAGGGGCCGGTAGAGGGCCGAACCTCGGGCAGCACCGAGCGGGGCACGTCGAAGATGGCTAGAAGATCGTCATCCCAGGCCACCGTCTTGGTATTCAACAGCAGGGTGCGCGAGGCGTTACCGGCTTCGATTAGGTGTTCGCCGGTGAGGCGGTAGATCAGCCAGGAGTCGATGGTGCCAACGCGGACATCGGCCAGGTCAAAGCCGCGAGCAGCGAGGTCGGCCAGCAGCCACCGAATCTTCGGTGCAGAGAACATGGCGTCCACTTGCAGGCCCGTGCGCTCGCGGATCAAGGCGTCGTGGGCGCCCTGGGTGGCGCACCAGGCGGCGGTGCGGGAATCCTGCCAGCCGAGTACCGGGCCGAGCGCCTCGCCGGTGGTGGCGTGCCAGGCCACAACGGATTCGCGCTGGTTGGAGATGGCGACACCGATCACATCGGCGGCAGTGGCCCCGGAAAGACATTGCCCGGCGGCGGCCATAACCGAGTTCCAGATGTCGGTGGCATCCTGCTCCACCCAGCCGGGCCGAGGGTAGGTGATGCCCACGGGGGCAGCGCTCTCGGCAAGCACGTCCCCGGAGGCGGCACACATAAGCAGCACCTTTGAGGAGGTGGTGCCCTGGTCGATGCTGAGAATCAAACGCCTCATCGCGCCGCCCGCTCCCGTCTGTGCATAATCATTCGTGGTTGGATGAATCTTCACTATAAGAATACGAGATGCAGTCAAATCGAGGAATCTACTGGCGTTTAGCGCCCCATCCCCCGTCGCCCAATGTGCCCCCGGCCGCGCCGTCCCCCCGCTAGCACGGAGACGCCCGGCTTTAAGGGGAGCGTGGCGGATAGGCGACGTGTCCCGGGCAGCGCCTACGACAAGGGAAAACGACAATCGACGCCGGTTGACATACGCTCCCACGGACTAATTTTCGGATTTGTTTAACCGTTAGGCAATTTGTGGTGTTAGCGTTCGCCCCATCGGCACCTGTCGGTGCCGTCGGGCCGAGGGCGGCCCGTTAAATCAATCGCAAGGGAGCGAGCAATATGAGTTCGACGCTCGGACCGAAGAGTCCGCGTGCTAGAAGAAGACGACAGCGGTTTGCCGCCGTTGGCGCAGCCAGCGCGATGCTGGCAACAATGATGATCGCCGCAGCAGGCACCGCCGCTGCGGATGACTACTACCCTGCTGCGGCAGGCATCGATATAGAAGCCATGGCCGCTCCAATCATCGTTGGGGAGTGCGAGCTGGGCGTCGTCGCCTTCGCCGACTTCCACGACGGCTTCATGAGTGACGGCCTGATCGTCTCCGCAGGTGGCGCTGCCTCGCACGCCTTCGTCCCCGAGCCGGGCAACCCGCAGAACATGGTGCTGCAAGTCAACGCCGTCGTCGACAACAACGGTGTCCGCACCGCGCTCGGCACAAACAGTCCGATCATGGCTGGTGCCAGCTACAACCTGGTTGGACGCTTGCGCCTGGTCGCACCCGTCGGCACTGCCCAGAACGCCCAATTCCAGCAGTCTGCCCCGAGCTGGGGTCCTTGGTTGGGTCGTACGTCGGTGAATACCACCTGGACCACTTTTAACGTGAACGTGTCCAACGTCCCCGCCGGCGCTCAGTTCTCGCTGCAGGGTCCGACCGCGCCGTTCTTCATTGACAGCGTGACCATCACCCGCACCGCGCTGCCCGCCGCCTGTCTGCCTCCGCCCATGTGCCCGTGGCCGGGCATGGAAGACCTGCTCTTGAGCGACCCGGGCTGCATCGCCCCGCCGGACAAGTTCTGCCCGGTCTCGGCCGTTGATGTCTCCGTTGCCACCCTTGTCGAAGCCTTCGACGAGGATCAGGATGACTACCTGGACCACTACATTTACCCGTCCACCTGGTGGCGTAACGGCGACGCCCGTCTTTATCTGCTCGAAGAGAGCGGCGTTCCCTTCCTGCAGATGACCCGTCCGGCCAGCGCGATTTGGCACGGCATCTCCGACATTAATCAGGACTTCCGGGTTGGCGATGTCCTCGAAATGACCGCCACGGTGCGCCGTGGTGCCGGTACCGGCATTGGTGCGGCAGCCTCGGCTGGGTTCTTCCTGAACCGCGGCCCCGGCATCACCCCGGACTGGCCGCCGCTGCCCAATGCCAACGGCGTGAGCGCCCTGACCAACAACTGGGTCACGTTCACTCAGCGCATCACCGTCGACGCTAACACCGCCGGTGGCCGCGTGTTCCTTGGTGCCTCCGGTGGCGCCGCGAACACCACCGCGATTGACGTTCGCGACATCACGGTTACCCGCGTGATCCCGGACCTCCCTGGTGCCACTTGTGAGCGTGCAATGCCCACGCCGATGTGCCCCTACCCCGGTCTCGGTCACCTGACCGTCGATCACGAAGACTGCGTTCGCCCCGCCCCCGTCGGCTCCATCGTCTTTGACTTCGAAGACGGCATTGGCGACTGGTTGCCCCGCGTGGCCCCGGACCCCCGCGACCCGCGTCACGGGCCGATTGTGCTGCCGCCGCTGCCTTGGTACGGCCGCACCTCCACCGCTGCTGCTGACGCCGCCATCGTGAACATCGCCTCCGCAGCCGACCTTCCGACCCTGCAAGTCGTCGATGGCGCCCTGCATGTCACCGACCGCAACGCCCCGATCCGTGGTGCCAAGGTCGACCTGTTCGGCAGGATCATCCCCGGTACCCCAGTTACCTTCAGCGCTGATCTGCGCATGCTAGATGTCGGCGAAACCGCTCAGGTGCGCCTGGGTCGTGAGCACGCCTTCGGTAACCCGCCGGTCCGCCAGACCCACACCTATTGTGGCCCGTGGGACGTCACCGACGAATGGACAACAGTTACCTGCACCATTCCGTCGTGGATCTCCCCGCAGATCTACAAGTGGCTGTTCCTCGACACCGTGGCCGACACCGCCGACTTCGCGATCCGCGACGTCGTCTTCGACATCGAACAGCGTCACATGCCTTACTGCCCGGCGTTGCAGGATTACATGCCGTTCTCCATGGGTGTGGCCATCGACTTCAACGAGACGGTCGGTATCGACGCCGAGCTGGTCACGCGTCACTTCGACTCGATCTCGGGTGAGAACCACATGAAGCCCGAGGCGTTCTTCCACATCGCGGAGATCTACAACATACTCCCCGGTGGCCACATATTCCCCGATGGCACTACTCCGCACTTCCCGCACCCGGGTGGTAGGCGTCCTGACGCTCACCTGCACACGTGGGACTTCACCCGGATCACCGGCGCTGGCAACGAGACCATCCGCGGTGTTGAGTGGGATAATAACTTCCGCCTGCACCCGCAGATGGTGGCCATGACGGACTTCGCTGCCAATAACAACCTGGGCTTGTTCGGCCACGTGCTGGCCTGGCACTCGCAGATGCCTGACTTCTTCTTCCAGGTTGACCCGACCGGCACGCTGTACGACGACCCCAACACGCTGCTTCCGCAGGCCGTGCTGACTCAGGGTGTTCCCAACAACACTCTGATGATTTCGAACGGGAACGCTCCAGGCCAAACTGGGCGCCCGCCAGCGGGAACCATCGCTCCGGGGCTGACGGCCGACATCGTTCGTGCCGAGACGCTGCGTCGTCTGGAGAACCACATCTACAACGTGTCTCGCTCGATCGCGGACCGCTGGGGATACTTCGGCTCTGCAACCAACCCGTTCACGTCGTGGGAGGTCATCAACGAGGTTGTTCATAGCTCCCGGGCCGCAGGCAACCGTTTCGACCTGGCCGCCTCCACCTGCCCGGGTCCGGCCGCCGCCTGCCCCACCCTGCTCGCGCCGGACGGCTCGGCCTGGGACGGCACCATCTACATGCGCAACACGTTGTTGACCCGCAACATGGGTGGCGACTTCACGCACTGGGCGCTGTACTTCGCCAACAACTTCCTCAATGGTCAGTTCCACGCCGATCCGACATTGACCGCTGCTAACCCGAGCATGCCTGGCGATCCGGGCCGTATCCTGCTGTGGAACAACGACTACAACACCCAGAATCTTGATGCGAAGCTCAACATCCTCGCCGACCTTTCCGAGAACCATGTCCGCAATGGCATGCCGCTTGACGGTAAGGCGCACCAGTTCCACGTCGGCGCGAACGTGCCGCCGCACAACCTGTGGCGCGCGCTTGAGGTAACCCGGGCGATGAACGACCGCCTGGCCGCCGATGGCTACTGGACGCTCTACACCGCCGTCACCGAGTTGGACGTCGTCGGTTTCGGTAACGCCGCGACCGCTACTGAAGCGCAATTTGACGCGATGGGTTGGTACCTCTACACGGCGTTTAACTACTTCCGTCGTTGGAACGAAGAGAACGACGGCAAGCTGGTTTACGTCACCATGTGGGGTCTGCATAACCAGCGCTCTTGGGTTGGCACTGGCGGTCCTGGACTCGGCACGCCGTTGCTGTTTAGCGGCAACCGCGATTGCAAGCCCGCCTTCTGGGGCGCCGCCGGTAACCCCGGTGCGTGGCCCGAGAACATCGGCCAAGGCTGGCACCGCCTCTCGCGTCGGGTACAGCAGAACCCCGTCTTCGGCGGTGGCCCGCTGGCTGCCAACGCCGGTTTCGACACCGCCGAATGGGGTGCGTCCCCGACGCTTAGCCTCGGTTTCGCCGGTGACGTGGCCCTGCGCCACGCCGTCACCGCTCCGGCGCTGGCTGGCTACCTGGTTGCCTTCGCCTCGCTGGCCGACGACGTCGCCACCATCGAGATCGACTACCAGTTCGCTGGTGGCCTAATCACGATTGCCCGCGACGGCACCGTGACCGGCAACGCCATTGTTCAGGTGCGTGAGGGCGCCGACGGCTGGTATGCGATTGTGCACGTCCCACACACCCGCCCCGGTGCAGGCATCACGCCTGACCTGGAGATCACCGCTCGCAACGCGGCAGGTGCGCTCCGGGGCGAACTCGGCGCAATGCACCGCATGCAGCTGACCTTCCACGACGGCTTCAACACCGGTTACATCGCCCTGGCTGACGACGTGCCGGTGCTGGGCGAGGTCGGCGAGCGTGACGCTGCTTGGGATGACGCCGTGTGGAAGAACACCGCTCTGCGTCAGCAAGGTAACGCTCCGGCCGGAGTAGGCGCTCGCGCCAACTTCGCTGCCATGTGGGGCGAAAGCACTCAATACGCGGTTGACGGTGGCGGTTCCGTTTCCGTTGACACGCTGTTCTTCCGCGCCGAGGTGACCGACGAGGACATCATCGTCTCCGCGGGCTACCCCCACCTCCGGGACAGCGTTGAGCTGTTCCTCGACCTGGGCAATGCCAAGATCGGTGAACCCTATCGCGCGTTCCAGGACGCGCAGTTCCGCTTCGAGGCCACTCCAACCTCGTGGGTCCGCACTGCGGATCCGTCAACGGCCTTCGCCTCGAACGAGTCACCGCCCGCGGCGTTCACGCACGGTCAAGGTGACGCCGACCGTCAGCAGGCGCGTCTGCACCAGCTGCACGTGTGGCACACCGACACTGGCTACGTGGTCGAGGCCGAGATTGGTCTGTGGTTCTTCAACGAACACCCGACCGTTGACGCCACGCCCTCCTTCGTCGGCGCCTTCCATGGCTTCGACGTTCAGGTCAACGACGCTATGACTCCGGCGAACACCCGGGCCGTGTGGGCTTGGTCCAACCCGCACCACACCGGCTGGCGCACCACTCTCAACTGGGGTGTTGTCCAGCAGGTTGCCGTGGCTCCGGTCGGCGTTCTGACCGGCCTGTGCCCGTCGGATGACACCATCTTGCCCACAGACCCGGATTGCGCGGCTGTCGAAGCTGGCACGGTTGTGATTGAGGGCACTCCGGCAGTTGGTCAGACGTTGACGGCTGTGGCCGATGGTTTTGATCCGGCTGCCACAGTGATCGCTTTCGAGTGGTTCCTTGATGGCGAGCCGATTGGTGAGGGTGCCACGCTCTTGCTGACCACTGCCATGTTGGATGGAGCCATCACGGTCGTTGCAACCGGAACATACGAGAACTACCTGCCCGCAAGGGTCGAGTCTGACCCGGTTACCGTGGTTGAAGGCACCTTTACTGGTGGCACGGTCACGATCACTGGTGATGCGGTTGTTGGCCAGACGTTGACGGCTTCGGCTACCGGCTTCAATCCAGCAACCACCGATGTCACGATTCGTTGGTATGTTGACGGTAACTACAGGGGTTCTGGCCCGACGCTGCTGTTGACACCTGCGATGGCTGGTTATGAGGTTGTGGCTACCGCGACCGCGAACCTTCCTGGTTTCACCCCGCGCACGGTTGAATCTGACGACCCGATTACTGTGGCTCCGACGCCAACGCCCACTCCCACGCCGACACCTACCCCGACTCCGACTCCTCCGGTGCATGATGATTGGGAGTGTCCGACTGCGGCTACGTTTACGGATGTGGTGGTTGGTTCGCAGTTCCATTGTTACATTGAGTGGTTGGCTGAGACTGGGATCACCACTGGTTGGGATGTTGGTACTCATCG
>WQZL01000031.1 GCA_009780755.1 Promicromonosporaceae bacterium
GGCCGAGCAGGCCGCTAGCGGTACTGATCGGGCCGCCCGGCTCGGGAAAGACGACCGTGGGCGGGCACCTGGCCGCGCTCACCGGCACCGACCTACGCGACACCGATGCCGACATCGTTACCCTGGCTGGCAAGACGATTCCTGCCATCTTTGCCGAAGATGGGGAACCCGCTTTTCGCGCCCTGGAGGCTGCGGCCGTTGCGGCGGCACTTCGCGAGCATATTGGCGTGCTTTCCCTCGGCGGCGGCGCAGTGCTTGCCCCAAGCACCCAAGCGGCGCTCGCGGACTACGCGCAGGCGGGTGGCGTGATCGTCTTCTTGGATGTCTCGCTGGCCTGCGCCATCCCCCGCGTCGGCCTTGACGCTTCTCGCCCGCTGCTCAGTGGCGACCCGCGCGCCCGCTGGACCGAGCTGATGACCGCCCGCCGCCCCATCTATGAACGGCTGGCGACAATGACGGTGTTGACTAATGACCGTTGCCCCCAAAGCATTACCGGAGAGATCGCCACAGTAGGTGGTTTCGAAACCACCGGGCAGAAGAGGAGATAACACCATGACAACCCCCACCCGCGTAACAGTTTCCGGCGCCACCCCCTATGACGTGGTGATTGGCCGCGACCTGTTGACCGAGTTACCCGCGATGCTGGGGGCCAGTGCCCAACGGGTGATGGTCATGTTCCCCTGGGCGTTGCAAGAACTCGGCCACGCGGTACAGGCGAGCCTGGTCGAACAGGGCTACGAGGCGTACGCCTACGAACTCCCCGACGCGGAGGTGCAGAAAACGGCACAGGTAGCGGCGGATTGCTGGCAGATACTCGGCAAGCTCGGCTTTACCCGCAGCGACGCAATTGTGGGCGTCGGCGGGGGAGCCACCACCGACCTGGCCGGGTTTGTGGCCGCCACCTGGCTGCGCGGTGTCAAGTGGGTGGCCATCCCCACCACGCTTGCGGGCATGGTGGATGCGGCGGTCGGTGGTAAGACGGGCATCAACACCGAGGAGGGTAAGAACCTCGTCGGCGCGTTCTGGCCACCTCAGGGGGTGCTTTGTGACTTGACCGCGCTGGCCACGCTCGACCGTCGCGACATCGCGGCTGGCTTAGCCGAGGTGGTTAAGACCGGATTCATTTCCGATGCGGCAATTCTCGACCTAGTTACAGAACACGCTCCGGCGTTACGCGACTGGGATGGGGCCAGTGCCAGCGGGGAACTGTGGAGCGTACTGGCCGAGCTGGTGCACCGCTCGGTGCTAGTCAAGGCGACCGTGGTTGGCGAAGACCTCACCGAGCAGGGGTTGCGCGAGATACTCAATTACGGCCACACCTTCGGCCACGCCGTCGAACGGCAGGAGCTATACCAGTGGCGGCACGGTGAGGCCGTCGCCGTGGGCATGGTCTATGAGGCCGAACTGGCCTACCTGGCGGGAAAGCTGTCAAAAGAGATTGTCGCCCAACACCGCTCACTGCTCGATGCGCTCGGCTTACCAACAACGTATCGCGCCGACTGCTGGGAGCCGTTGCTGGCCGCGATGCGGCGGGACAAGAAGGCTCGCGGCAATCTGCTGCGCTTTGTCATCCTGGAGGACGTGGCGAAGCCAATCCGCCTTGAAGGGCCAGAGCCAACGCTGCTCGAAGCCGCCTACGCGGCCGTCTCACGATAGGAGCCAATGATGACCACGCATCCCTACTTCGCCTCGCGACTTTCAGGAGACCATCGGGGTTTCATCGCGCTGGCGCATCGCGGGTTTGCTCGCCCCGGTGGTATCGATAACGGCCTAGAAAACGCCATGAGCGCCTTCCAGGCCGCCATCGACCTTGGCTACCGCTACGTTGAGACCGACGCGCACGGCACAGCCGACGGGGTGGCGGTGGCCCTGCATGACGCGTCGCTGGATCGCACCACCGACCGCACGGGGCTGGTGGCCGAACTGCCGTGGCGAGAGGTGCGGGAGGCGAAGATCGGCGGCATCGAATACGTACCCTCGCTAGAGAAGGTGCTGGGCACATGGCCCGACCTGTTCGTCAATATTGATGTGAAGCACAAGTCCGGCATCGAACCGGTGGCCAAGGCCATTGAACGCACAAAGGCCCACGGTCGCGTGTGCCTGGCGTCGTTCTCCGCCGACCGGCGCAAGGCCACGGTGGCTCGGCTATCGAGGCCGGTGGCAACCAGCGCAGGCACCTCGGAGGTGACCGCCTTCCTTGCCGCCGCCCGCCTCCGCTCCGCCGCCGGGGTGCGTCGGGCGCTGCGTCATGTCGATGCGCTGCAAGTACCTATCGCCGCTAGGGCGACCATCGTCGATCAGGTCACGGTTGTCGCCGCTCACCGGGCGGGCAAACATATTCACGTCTGGACGCCCAATACCGCCGCCGAGATGAACTACCTACTCGACCTGAACGTAAACGGCATCATCACCGACCGCGCCGACCTGCTCAGAAACATCCTGCAACGCCGCGGCCTGTGGGAGTAGGCGGCGCGCCTCAGATTTGAGGACGGGGACGGTTCGGGCGCCGAACGGGCTAGTGTAAACTTCGTGTGTGAATGCAGTAAGGCGTTCAAATGGAGTCTCCATGAAAACACGAACTCGGCTGCAAAGAGACGCTGTTGCCACGGTGGTGGCGCTACTGATTACTGGTTCAACGGTAACATCTGCCGCCGCCGATCCTCCGGTTGTGTCGGCCTGCGGAGTGGTGCACAGCCGGAGCGCTGATACAGCTCGTGGCTATGCCACCATCACTCGTGCCTGCTCAAGCGGCGCGCGTCGTGCCGCCACCATCACGTTCCGTCCCACCCAGTTGGCGCCCGGATCATCGACGACTCACCGCGGCAGCCCTGTAAATAGGCTAAACGAGCGCTCTACAGCCACCCGCCCTCTTGCAAACCACACCTTCATTTCCAATGGAAGTGTGTATGCCTAAACCTTCAGGCCGCCTAGCGCGGCTCTTGGTAGCACTGCTTGCCCTTGTATTCCTGACTGGTTGCGCGTCAGCCGCAAGCGAGGAGGCGTTGAATCCCTGGGCAGAGGAGTTTGCATGGGCATATGAGCGAGCCGAAAACGAGTTTGTTCGCGCAGTGCTATCCGACGGCGTCATAACCCACGAGGAGTTTCTGGAGGCGCAGGCCCACACGATGAACTGCTGGGATCAACATGGCGTACCTGGCAGTTTCGTCGTGTTTGACGACATGACCAATGTATCGCAGCCGACGGTAATGACTGATGACCAGCGCAGGCACGCAATTGAGTGTGAGCGTTTCTGGATTGAAGACATCTGGTGGCTATACGAGCAAACTAGAATCAACCCTGGAAACGTGAACTTCGATGACCTGGTGGCGGACTGTCTGATTCGCCATGGTCTTGCGCCGGTCGGTTTTAGCGGCTCAGACTTTGCGGAATTAGCACTACTGGGAGGACTCGAAATCGGGTATGACCCGGACGAGGCGCTGACTGAGGAGGAAGTTCAAGCACTGTTCGATAACCATGTCTGGTATTCGCCACGGCTACCCGGCGGCGCGTACCTTGATGAAGGTCAGGCATGGGAGTGTCGAATCAACCCCCACTCCTAACGGAGAATCGGGTGGTTGAGTAGGGAGTGAAGCGACCGCGAAAGAAACCACCGCGCATGGATAAGTCGCGGTGGTTTCGACAAGTCGCTCGTTCCTCACTCCTACTCAACCACCTGGTTGCTTCGGCTTGGGGCAGGCCGGGGTGCTCAGCGATCAAGCAATGACGGGCTAGTCTGTTGGTGTGACTCGTGTATTGATTATCAATGGCCCGAACCTGGGGCGTCTTGGCGTCCGGGAACCAGAGATATATGGCGCCGATACGCATGACGATCTGGTGGCTGTTGTCGGCGAGTGGGGGAGCGCGCTCGGCCTTGACGTCGAGGTGCGGCAATCCGATGACGAGGCCACGCTGGTGGGCTGGCTGCACGAGGCCGCCGACGCGCGCACACACGTCGTGTTGAACCCGGCGGCATTCACGCACTACTCGTATGCGTTGCGCGACGCGGCTGCGCAGGTAACCTCGGCGGGCCTGACGCTGATCGAGGTGCATCTGAGCAACCCGCACGCCCGCGAATCGTTCCGACACCACTCAACCATCTCCGGCGTCGCCACCGGCACCATTGCTGGCCTTGGCTTCACCTCCTACCACCTGGCCCTAGAGGCCATCAGGGTAAGCCGCCTAGAGGATTGAAGGCGGTAGAATGTCCTTGGCCGTTTAGGCCAGCCAAACTAGCGACGTAGAGGGATAACCCGTGGCATCGACCAATGACATTAAGAACGGCGTAGTGCTCCGCATCGACGGGCAGCTGTGGACCATCATCGAGTTCCAGCACGTCAAGCCGGGCAAGGGCGGCGCGTTCGTGCGCACCAAGATGAAGAACGTGGTTACCGGCAAGACGGTTGACAAGACCTACAACGCCGGTGCCAAGGTGGAAACCGCCGTGGTTGACCGCCGCGACTATCAGTTCTTGTACGTTGACGGCGACGACTACGTGTTCATGGACCCGGACACCTACGATCAGGTGCACGTGCCAAACGTCACCGTCGGCGACGCCAAGGATTACATGCTCGACGGCACACACGCCATGATCGCCATGAATGAAGGCACGCCCCTCTATGTAGAGCTGCCCGCCTCCGTGGTACTCACCGTCACCAAGACCGAGCCTGGCCTACAGGGCGACCGCGCCACCGGTGGCACCAAGCCTGCCACGTTGGAGACCGGCAAGGAAATTCAGGTGCCGCTGTTCCTCGAAGAAGGTGTCAAGGTCAAGGTTGACACGCGTGATGGCTCCTACCTCGGCCGCGTTAACGACTGAGCGTGGCCGCTCGTACCAAGGCGCGTAAGCGCGCCGCCGACATTCTCTTCGAGTCCGAGCAGCGGGGGGTTGATACCCTCGAACTGCTACGCGACCGCATCGCCCAGCCGGTGACGGAGGCGCCGCTGCCTGGGTACTCGGCCGTGATCGTTGAGGGCGTGATCGCGCATCGTGAGCGCATAGATGAGCTGCTGGAGACGTATTCCAACGATTGGACCGTTGACCGGATGCCCGCCGTTGATCGCGCCCTGCTGCGCGTCGGTGTCTGGGAGGTGCTTTACAACGACGATGTGCCGGATGAGGTGGCGCTCGACGAGGCCACCTCACTGGCCGCAGACCTTTCCACCGATGATTCGCCTACCTTCATTAATGGCCTTCTCGGACGCATAGTGGCAATCAAGCCAACGATCCTGCTTGACTAACCTAGTTCAAGCTCAAAGTCTGCCTAACTACCCTAGTCTAAGGGGCAGATATGACCGATTAAGCTATTTTCTGGCTTCAATGGCTCAAATACGATACGCTAGCCTCATGCAGAAGTCGGTTATGGAAATGCAGGACGCGCTCGGGCGTCGGGTGCGTGCCGTGCGGATTGCTGCC
This sequence comes from Promicromonosporaceae bacterium, assembly GCA_009780755.1. Taxonomy (GTDB): domain Bacteria; phylum Actinomycetota; class Actinomycetes; order Actinomycetales; family Cellulomonadaceae; genus Xylanimonas. Next base: position 5,414 of record WQZL01000031.1, read on the forward strand.
GGGCTTACCCAGGCCGACCTCGCCCGGCAGGTCGATGTGTCCGTCAGCTCCGTCAAGCGACTTGAAGCTGGTGCTTCGGTTGGGCTTGACACCTTTGTAGCGGTAGCTAGGGCGCTGGGGCGCGCAGATTGGCTTGAACAGTTTGACCCGGTGGGGGATGGGCCATCGCCGTTGGAACTGCTTCGTGAGCGTCGCGGGTTTCCTCGGCAGCGACAGCGGGCGAGCAGGGCGACATGAACTATCGGCCAGTTGAAGTAGTCGAGGTACGAGCCTGGGGGCGTTCGGTTGGCGCGTTGGCGCGCGGTGATGCTGGGGCGTACGTATTCGAGTATCTACCTGAGTGGGGGCGGGCTGGTATCGAGTTGTCCCCCCTGCTGATGCCCGCTGTGCCTCGACGTCGCTACGCTTTTCCAGCGCTTTCTAAGGGCACTTGGCATGGGTTGCCGCCGTTGCTGGCCGATAGCCTGCCGGACGATTTTGGAAATGCGCTAATAGATGCCTGGATGGCCCGCGAAGGCGTAGAACGCGCCCGCGTTACTGCGCTAGATAGGCTCGCGTACCTTGGCGCCCGCGGCATGGGGGCCTTGGAGTTTGTGCCGGATGTTGGCCCAGGGACTCGCCGTCCATCAGCCATCGACATGTCGAGCCTGGTAGTGGCCGCCCGCGCAGCCGTGAGTGGCACGCTTCTGAGCGACGCGGAGGCAAGTAGCGCGCTACAGCAAATCATCAATGTCGGCACCTCCGCTGGCGGGGCGCGAGCAAAGGCCGTGCTTAACGTCAACGACGCAACGGGAGAGATTCGTTCCGGGCAGCTACCGGCCCCACCTGGATTTGGTGCCTGGCTACTGAAGTTCGACGGCGTTGGACTAGATCGCCAACTTGGCCAGAGCCAGGCGTATGGTCGCATCGAATATGCCTACTCGCTTATGGCTGCCGCCGCCGGGCTGAGCATGCCCGAGACCCGGTTGCTGACAGAGGGGGGCCGCGCACACTTTATGGCAAAGAGGTTTGACCGCACCGCCGATGGGGGCAAGATGCACATGCAGACGTTATGTGCGTTGGCGGCCATCGATTTCCGGCTGCGCGGGGTAAATGACTACGTCCAATATCTACAAGCCATCGACGAGTTGAATCTTGGCGCCTCGGCGCGGGAGCAGGCATTTCGTCGGCTGGTGTTCAATGTGGCGGCTCGAAATTGCGATGACCATGCCAAGAACTTCGCCTTCCTGCTGCCAGCAGACGGAGCCTGGGAGTTGGCTCCCGCCTACGATGTGACCTTCGCCTACAACCCACAGGGCGAGTGGACCTATCAACACCTGATGGGCGTTGATGGGAAGTTTGCGGACCTAACGAGAGCCGATTTGCTGAACTTCGCAGATCGGCGCGGCATCCTCGCCGCCGGTTCAATCATCGACGAGGTGATTGACGCGATCGACTCCTGGGCGCAGTTCGCCGCGCAGGCTGACCTAGCCCCTGAACACCGAGACGAAGTAGCTAGCCAGTTTCCCCTTGCCGCATTACGCCGCCGCGCCCGAGCGCCAAAGCCTTAGCCCGTCTAAGCGACGATACACAATGCCGATGACTCAGGTTTGCCAGAATAGGCGTGAGGGTTAAGCCTGAGCGAAGTCGAACTCCAGGTGGGCGGCTTCGACGTTGTTGCCATCGGGATCGCGCACGAAACCGGCGTAGTACGCCACTAGCGGGCCACCCTGATACTCAGGGTATAGGCGCGGGGCGTGCAGTACCTCCATGCCTTGGGCCTCGGCGGCGGCTACGAAGGCGTCAACCGCCTCGCGAGAGGGCGCGCTAAAGGCCAGATGCGACTCGCGAAAGCCCTCACCAAACCTGTGCTGACCGATCCAGAATTCGGGACCACCCTGCGGGTTGCCCCAGCCGATGGCATTGGGGGTCATATCCTCCTGACGCACCGCGCCGACGGTGGCGAAGATGGCGTCGTAGAACTTGGCGGACGCCTCGAAGTCGGAAACCTGGATCTCTACATGGTTGAGCAGCATGACCCAAATCTAACACCGCGCAAATCCGCGCCGTGTTACCTGTCGCTACGCGCCTGACCCCACCATTCCCCCTCGCGGCATGACATACTGGGCGCACCGTCCCCGTAAGTCAGTCCGGTGAAAGAGCCGGGGCTTTGTCGTACGGAAAACCAGGCCAAAGGGGGTTCGATGGTTCACTACGCGTTCAAGTGTTCGCGCTGCGGCGAGTTCACGAGCGATCATCCGATGGCGAGCGTGCCCGATGCCACCGCGTGTGTAACGTGCGGTGGGTCGGCCAGGCGCTTGTTCACGGCCCCCTTCCTCGGACGCGGCTCGTCGGCGGCCATGAAGACCATCGACGCCACCAAGGCAAGCAGCGAAACCCCCCAAGTCGTAACGGCATTACCAAGTCAGGGGAGTCGGCGGCGAACACAGCCGGTGACGCGCAACCCCTTACATCAGGGCCTACCGCGCCCATAGTCAACTCAACAACCTGCAAAGGAGCCCGAAGTGCCAGACGTCATTTTCCCGCTCGACCCAACCAGGAAGTTTGAAGATCAGAAGTACGTTGGCCACAACCGGTGGCACCCGGACATCCCGCCGGTGCTTACGGTCAAACAGGGCCAGTCCGTACGCATCGAGTGCCGTGAGTGGTTCGACGGCGCAATCGTCAACGACGACTCCGCCGAAGACATCCTGAACGCCCCGCTTAAGACGGTGCATAAGCTCTCCGGCCCCTTCGCAGTCGAGGGCGCCAAGCCCGGCGACCTGCTCGTCGTGGACATTCTCGATGTTGGCCCACTGCCCGAAAGTTCCGGCCCGCTGGCCGGGCAGGGCTGGGGTTACACCGGCATCTTCGCCAAGAAGAACGGTGGCGGCTTCTTGACCGATCAATTCCCGGACGCCTACAAGGCGATCTGGGACTTCACCGGGCAGGTTGCGACCTCCCGGCACATCCCCCACGTTTCGTTCCCCGGTCTAATCCACCCCGGTCTGATGGGCACCGCGCCATCGGCTGAGCTGCTGGCCCGCTGGAACGCTCGCGAGCAGGCGCTAATCGACACCGATCCGCTGCGCGTGCCGCCGCTAGCCCTTCCGCCAGAACCAGAGGGCGCGGTACTCGGCTCTCTGACCGGTGCCGACTTCGACCGCGTGGCCGCCACCGGCGCTCGCACCGCCCCGCCACGGGAGAACGGCGGCAATCAGGACATCAAGAACTTGTCCAAGGGCACCCGCGTGTTCTACCCCGTTTTCGTAGATGGCGCGAACCTCTCCGTCGGCGACCTGCACTTCTCGCAGGGAGACGGCGAAATCACGTTCTGCGGCGCCATTGAGATGGGCGGGTTCATCGACCTGCGCTTCGAGATCATCCCCGATGGCATGGCGAAGTATGGCGTCGGCGAAAACGCGATCTTCCTGCCCGGCACCGTAGACCCACGGTTCTCTGAGTGGATCGCCTTCTCGGGCACATCGGTGACGCTAGACGGCGAGCAGCGCTACCTGGACTCCGATCTGGCGTACCAGCGGGCCTGCCTGCACGCCATCGACTACCTGACCAAGTTCGGCTACAGCCCAGAGCAGGCGTACCTGCTGCTCGGCTCGGCGCCCATCGAGGGCCGCCTGTCGGGCGTTGTGGACATTCCGAACTCGTGCGCGACGGTGTACCTGCCCACGGCCATCTTCGGCTTCGACGTTCGCCCGAGCGTAGGCGGACCGGTGAAGATCGATCCGGGTGCGGGCGCGCCGAAGGCGGACGCCTCCTGACTGGAAGGTGAGGAACCTCGATGGGTGCCGTCGGGCTGATCTATGTTGGAGCGATTCTGTTTGCCAACGGTCTGTTCCTGCTGGGCCGGATTTCCGCTAAGGGTGTGGCCCCGCTGAACTTCTTCGTTGGTTTCCTACAAGTGCTGACTCCGACCTTCCTCATCTTCACCGCCGGGGGTGACCGCGAGGTCATCGCCGGGGCGGCCGGACTGTACATGTTCGGCTTCACCTACCTGTGGGTGGGGCTAAACAACGTGCTTGGCTGGAAGGGAGAGGGCCTGGGCTGGTTCTCCGGCCTGGTGGCCGCGTGCTGCATCGGGTTTGCGGCCTACAGCGGATTCAGCGCGGGCGACTGGCCTGGAGCCATCCTGTGGCTCCAATGGGCCGGCCTGTGGTTGCTGTTCTTCCTGCTGTTGGGACTGGGCAAGGCCGGGCTGCAACGGGTCACCGGTTCGGTGTGCATGTGGCAGGGTCTCATCACGGGTGTGGTGCCCGGAATGTTGATGATCTTTGGTATGTGGCGGAGTAATGCCGCCACTATCGCCGTGATGGCCGTGATAGGTGCCGCAAACTTCGCCTTCGCGGTCCCTCTCGCCAAATGGGCATCAGCCAAAGAGCCAATCACCGACTAGCCCCACCTCCACTCCCCGGTGGTTGGGGGAAGTTCGTACGGGTCGGCAGTTTCATGTCGATTCGGCACTTTGAACTGCCGAATCGAGGTGAAACTGCCGACCCGTGTGTTGTATAGGGAGATTGAGGTGGATCTTCACAAGCTCAGGATGGCTGGCAAGCTCAACCACCTGTTTGGCCAACCCGGAGGGCGGGGGGGTTAGGGGTGGCGGCTTTTGTCGGGTTTGGGCATCTTGAGCCGTGTTCTGCTTGTGCTGGATTGAGAAGAAGGGAAACGGGCCTGACCAGCAAGGATGGTTGGGGTGGGAGTGTTCACGGCTCTGTGGTCAGACCACATGTGATGAAGATTACACATCTGATGCCTCGTTTCGGTTGGTTGTGGTCAGTCCACAGGGGTATCGTCATACCTGAACCGCATTTCGACCGATGGGCGCTCGATCCTATGAGTGGCCCACCGCTTACAGGAGGAACACCCATGACGACCACCACGTCGCCCGCCGATACCATCAACGCCGCCTGGGAGGGCTTCACCTCCGGCCCGTGGCAGGACGAGATCAATGTCCGCGACTTCATCCAGAAGAACTACACGCCGTACGAGGGTGACGACTCGTTCCTTTGCGGCCCAACCGAACGCACCACGGCCATGTGGGGCAAGATCGCCGATATGTTCCCCGAGGAGCGCGCCAAGGGCGTCTACGATGTTGACGCGAAGACCCCGGCCCTAATCACCGCCCACGACGCCGGTTACATCGACCAGGCCAACGAGGTCATCGTCGGCCTGCAAACCGACGCTCCGCTCAAGCGCGCCATCATGCCGTTCGGCGGCTGGCGCACGGTTGAGAACTCGCTGAAGACCTACGGGTACGAGGTTGACCCGATGCTCAAGAAGGTCTTCACCGACTACCGCAAGACCCACAACGCTGGCGTGTTCGACGCCTACACCCCGAACGTGCGCGCCGCCCGCTCCTCGCACATCATCACCGGTCTGCCTGACGCCTACGGTCGTGGCCGCATCATCGGCGACTACCGCCGCGTGGCCCTATACGGTGTGGACCAGCTCATTGCGGCTAAGAAGCTCGACCTGCTTGACCTGACCTCGCAGCCCTTCTCCGAGGAGATCGCCCGCGAGCGCGAGGAACACTCCGAGCAGATTCGCTCGCTTGGCGAACTCAAAGAAATGGCCGCCAAGTACGGCTTCGACATCTCCGGCCCGGCCACCAACTTCCGCGAGGCCGTGCAGTGGCTGTACTTCGGCTACCTGGCAGCGGTCAAGGAGCAAAACGGCGCCGCCATGAGCCTCGGTCGCGTCTCTACCTTCCTTGACGTCTACTCCGAGCGCGACATCGCCGCAGGCCACATCACCGAGGAGCAGGCCCAGGAGATTATGGATGACTTCGTCATCAAGCTGCGTATTGTTCGCTTCCTGCGTACGCCCGAATACGACGCGCTGTTCTCCGGCGACCCCACCTGGGTTACCGAAAGCATCGCCGGTATGGGCGAAGATGGCCGCACCCTGGTTACCAAGAACTCCTTCCGCATGTTGGCCACCCTGTACAACCTTGGCCCGGCCCCCGAGCCGAACATGACCGTGATCTGGAGCCAGGACATGCCGCAGGGCTTTAAGAACTTCTGCGCCAAGGTCTCCATCGACACCTCTGCCGTGCAGTACGAATCCGACAACGACATTCGCACCCACTGGGGCGACGACGCGGCCATTGCCTGCTGCGTGTCCCCAATGGCCGTTGGCAAGCAGATGCAATACTTCGGGGCCAGGGCCAACCTGGCCAAGACCCTGCTGTACGCGATCAACGGCGGCATTGATGAGATTTCCGGCAAGCAGGTTTCCCCGGCGTTCCCGCCCGTAGAGCCGGGCAAGGCCCTGGACTACGACGACATTCGCGCTCGCTTCGACAAGACGATGGACTGGCTGGCCGAAACCTACGTTGAGGCGCTGAATGTCATCCACTACATGCACGACAAGTACGCCTACGAGCGTATCGAGATGGCCCTGCACGACAAGAACGTTCTGCGCACGATGGCCTGCGGCATCGCCGGTCTGTCCGTGACGGTTGACTCGCTGTCTGCCATCAAGTACGCCAAGGTCATGCCCATCTTTGATGAGCGTGGTGTCGTGGTGGACTACGAGGTCGAGGGTGAGTACCCCTGCTACGGCAACGATGACGACGCCGTGGACCACATCGCGGTTGAGCTGGTCGAGAGCTTCATGGCCAAGATTCGCTCACACAAGATGTACCGCAACGCGCTGCCCACGCAGTCCGTGCTGACCATCACGTCAAACGTCGTCTACGGCAAGCACACCGGTAACACCCCCGATGGCCGTCGCCTGGGTGAGCCGTTCAGCCCGGGCGCCAACCCGATGAACGCCCGCGACACGCACGGCATGTTGGCCTCGGCCCTGTCCGTGGCCAAGCTGCCCTACGAATCGGCGCAGGATGGCATTTCGCTGACCAACACCGTTGTGCCCGCTGGCCTTGGTCGTGACCGCGAGGAGCAGGTAATCAACCTAGCCGGTCTGCTGGATGCGACCGTCGGCACCGATGGCTTCCACATGAACGTCAACGTGCTGGTCAAGGAGACCCTAGAGGACGCGATGGAACACCCGGAGAATTACCCGCAGCTAACCATCCGCGTTTCGGGCTATGCCGTGAACTTTGTGCGCCTCACCCGCGAGCAGCAGTTCGACGTTCTATCCCGCACCTTCCACGGCCAAGTGTGAGACTAGGTGCGTGATGCATAACATGACCGCGACCGGCGCCCCCCAATTAGGAGAGGGGAGCGCCGGTCGCGGCGTTTTCACTTCGGTGGCTGCGCCTGCCGAAGCCTCGAAGTCCGTGTTTCTCGGCATTCCGCACCTAAGCGGCACGGATGATGTATTCGGGGAAGCCGTCGAGCTGGACCTAGCGATCCCGACCGCGCCTAAGCGCCGCACCGGTGCCGGGTTGGCCGGGATCAACGTCTCCGATGGTTTAGAGCGCAGCGACAAGCTGGCGCTGATGCGCAGCGGCGAGCTGGGTTCCGTGCATTCCTGGGAGCTGGTCACCGCCGTAGATGGCCCCGGCTCGCGCCTGACCATCTTCCTTCAGGGCTGTCCGCTGCGTTGCCTGTACTGTCACAACCCCGACACGCTGGTGATGAAGGACGGCGAGCCGGTCTCTGTCGATGAGCTGCTTGGCCGCATTAAGCGTTACGTGCCGGTGTTCCGCGCCACCAAGGGCGGCATCACCCTCTCCGGAGGGGAGGCGTTGCAGCAGCCCGCCTTCGTGGCACGCATTTTGCGCGGCGCCAAGGAGCTGGGCGTCCACACCACCATTGACACCTCCGGTTTCCTGGGCCGGGCGCTGACCGATGAGATGCTGGCCGACCTTGACCTGGTGCTGCTGGATGTCAAGGCCGGTGATGAGGAGACATACAAGCGAGTGACGGGACGACCGCTGCAACCAACGTTGGACTTCGGGCGGCGTCTGGCGGAGTCCGGCTTGCCTGGTGGAGTCACGGATGGCCGCGAACAGGGGCCGGTAGAGGTCTGGCTGCGCTACGTGTTGGTTCCCGGCCTAACCGATGATTTCGAGTGCGTCGAAAAGGTGGCCGATTACATTGCGGAACTAAACGAGATTCGCCCGGGCACGGTCAGCCGGGTTGAGGTGTTGCCCTTCCACCAGATGGGCCGCGACAAGTGGGTCAAGATGGGCATGAAGTACCTGCTCAACGACACCGACCCTTCCTCGGCTGAGCTAACTGAGCGCGTCCGCACTCAATTCCGCACCCGCAACCTACTAACCTACTAACCCCACCCCGCTGGGCTTCGAGACGTCCACTAATATCCAAGCAGCCCCCGCCTGCGCGGTTCAGCTTGCAGCTGATGATTTGGAAGTTTCGTGAAGATTTTGCGGTTAGACTTGTGCGGTCGTTGTTCACTTCCTGAAAGAAGGCTCTCGTGTCCGAGAACACCCCTAGCCCATTCGGCGAGTCACCCACCCCCGCGCCGGTTGCTGCGCCCGCCAAGCCGTTGGTTGACCAATTGCCGCCCGCGCTGATCGCCAACCTGAACCTGATTGTCGGCGGCATCGCCGTGCTGATGGTGCTGTTCCTGTTCTTCCCCGCCGTCTCGTTTAGAGGCTTTGGTAGCAGCAACTTCTTTGACGGCGGTGCGGTTGTCTGGGGTCCGATGCTGATCCTGGGCCTGGTTACCGCAACTTTGGCCGTCCTCGTTTACCTGAAGAAGTTCCCGGAGCTGACGTTCACGGCGGCCCTTTTCGGCGCCGTTACGGGCCTGAGCGGCATGTTCGTCGGTTTCGGTGCTGGCGCCGGGACTACTGGCTCGCTGGGCATTGGCGCCTGGCTCATGGGCTTCTTCGGCCTCATCTTGCTGGCCGCCTCTGCGCTCTGGGCGTTTGTTCAGCTTCAAGACAAGAAGGCAGTCGCCTGAGTTAGTTTTCTACCACAACGGGCGGTCAGCGCATAGTCGCGCTGACCGCCCGTTTGTCGTATTCCATAGCGCAGAGGAGCCGCAGGCCAGCTAAGTGACGGCGTTCAATACCTTTGCCAAGGGGGCGGCCAGCAGGGTCATCTGCCATTCGCGAGCGTTGCGCTCCGCCAGGGCCTCGCCGACGGTATCTGGCGTGATCTTGACCGGGGGAGTCCAGCACAGGCGGCGCAGCGCGTCGGGCTGTAATAGGTTCTCCACCGGGACGGCCAGCTCCGCTGCCGAAGCCGCCATGAACTCCTTGGCTGCGGCTAGCCGCTCGGCGGCCTCCGGGTTGCGGTCAATCCACATTCGCGGCTGCGGTGGCCCCTCGGTGCCTGGCCCCCGCAAGGGTGGCAACAAATCCTCCGGCAGTCGCATGGCCTTATCGATGGCTCGCTGCCACTGCGTAGCCCGCCGCCGCTGCCCCTTGCCCGCGAATTCCGGCAACTGAATCAGCTGCCCGGTGTTGCGGGGGAGGGCGGTCGCGGCGGCGAGAATCGCCCGGTCGGGTAGCACTCGTCCCGGAGCGATGTCCCGCGACCTCGCCGAGTAATCGCGAGCCTCCCAGAGCGCCTTGACCACAGCCATTCGGCGTTGATCGCGCAGCGCGCTCGTTCCGGTCACCTTCCGCCACGGGTCGGGCTTAGGCGGGGGGGGTGGGGCCGTGCGCAGATACTCGAATTCCTGGGCGGCCCAGTCGGCCTTGCCTGCCGCTTGCAAGCGCTGAGCCAGCGCATCGCGCAACTCGATCAGCACCTCGACATCAAGCGCGGCGTACAACAGCCAATCTTCGGGCAGGGGCCGGGTAGACCAATCGACAGCCGAGTGTTCCTTGGCTAACCCGAGACCAAGCACGTCGGAGACCACGGCAGCCAACCCAACCCGCTCCATGCCAAGCAGCCGGGCAGCTAGCTCGGTGTCGAAGATTCGGGCGGGACGGATGCCATGATCGGCCAGCCCCGGCAGGTCTTGCGAAGCGGCGTGCAGCACGAATTCCTCATCGCCGACGGCGTCCATGATGGCCGAGAGGTTTGGCAGCAGTGTCGGGTCGATCAGCGCTGTACCCGCGCCCGCGCGCCGCAGTTGCACTAGGTAGGTGGCTTGCCCGTAGCGATAACCCGATGCGCGCTCACAATCGGCGGCGATGGGGCCGGTGCCACCCAGAAAGGCCGCGACCACTCGGGCTAAACCCGACCCGGAATCCACCACTGAAGCCGGATTAGACGGCTTTGTTAGCGGCGTAACCGCAGGATTTTCCGCCGGAAGTTCGGTCACTGCCAGGCTCCCGCCCGGCGTGGTATCAGCGGCGTCACGCCTTCCGGTAGCGGCGGTAACCCGCCGACGGTAGACATCAGGTCAACCCATAGTCGTAAGTGGGCGCCGAGATCGGTGTCCGTAGGAGTCCAGCTTGCCCGGATTTCTAAATCAACTGCGTCGGGTGTGCCATCAAGAGCGCCGAAACTGGTGGAGAGTACGCGGGTGACGGTGCCACCCAGCGCGACTACATCGTGGCCACCCTCAACTATTTCGTCGGTGATCCAACTCCAGGCCACCTCATGCAGCATCGGATCGCCGGCCATCTCCGGTTCCAACGTTGCGCGAATCATGGTGATGACGCGGAAGTCACCTTGCCAGTTTTCCTGCCCCTGCGGGTCGTGTAACACCACGAAACGGCCCGTCGCAATGTCCTGCTCAGCGACGGTTATGTCACCCTCTAGCGCCACCGAATAGGGTGCCACGCGGTTGGGACCGGGTATCTCCATGAGCGTCACCTCGGGACGCAGCACCGGGTTGCGCATTGACGCGAGCGCTGTGGCGAAGCGGGCTGGGAGCGCCGAGGCTTGTGCGGTCACGAGAACCACGTTATGTCGCGCCCGCCCCTTAATTCGGTAGCCTCGCCGTAGGATCAAGGTCATGTCCGACGTACTCGATTTTGTGCCAGTGATTGTCGGTGGCGACATCGGTGTCTACTCGCTGGCCCGCGCCTTTCACGAGCGGTACGGGGTGACCTCCGTGGCGCTGTCGCAGTCGGTGCCGGGGCCGATTGCCGACTCCCGTATCACCAGGCCGGTTAGGGTCGATGACATTGCCTCGGCGGAGTCCGTACTGCGGGAGTTATCCAACATCGCGGCGGTAGAACACGCGGAAAACCCTGGGCGTTGCCTGCTGTTATTCGGCGGCGGCGACTCTCAGGTGCGGCTACTCACCGAGTACCGAGAGGAGCTGGCGCACCTGGGCTACCTGCTGCCGGGGCCGTCACTGGAGGTGCTGGATCGGGTGACGGACAAAGCGCAGTTTGCGGCGCTGGCTGGCGGGCTAGGCATCGCTACGCCGCGCACGGTTGAGGTGGAGATAACCGCAGGTGATCCACGCGACCGGGAAAGTCCAGCCGTGGACCTGGGGTGGCCCGTGATCGCGAAGGCCGCGAGATCGGACGAGTATGAGAACCTGCGCTTTGCAGGCAAATCCAAGGTCTATACCGTGGCGAATCCTTCCGAGCTGGACGAGCTGTGGGGGAGGTTGCGTAAGGCGGGGTTCGTGGGCAAGTTTTTGGTGCAAGAGTTCATTCCCGGAGATGACACGGCCATGCGTTCGGTGACGGCCTACGTTGATAGTCACGGCGAGGTGACGATGCTCTCTAGTGCCCGCGTGTTGTTGGGGGAGCGTACTCCGACGGCGCTGGGCAACACGGCCGCGGCCATCGTCGAGGATTTGGGACCAGTAGTTGACCAGGCCGCCAAGCTGCTGCTGGCCGCAGACTACCGGGGATTTGCGAACTTTGACATCAAGATTGATCCGCGCGACGGACGGGCGGTGTTCTTTGAGGTGAACCCGCGCATTGGCCGCCCCAACTATTACGTGACGGCTGCCGGTCTGAACCCAGCAGAGTTCGTGGTGCGCGATCTGGTGTTCGGCGAACGAGTGCCCCCGGCGCGAGGCGGGCGCGAGGTGTTGTTCTCGATAGTGCCGCTGCGATTGCTGCTGGGCTACATCGGGGA
>WQZL01000032.1 GCA_009780755.1 Promicromonosporaceae bacterium
CGGAGGCGTTGGGGGCTATGGCCGCCTTCGAGCGGGCGACGCTGAACTGGCTCGCCCCCTATGACGCCATCATCTTGCCCGCCCTCAACACGGCGCCGCCACCGCTCGGTTGGTTCGATGCGGAAGACCCGGAGCGTAACTTCGAGCAGCAGTACAACTTCACGCCGTACACGGGGATGAGTAATGTGGCGGGCCTGCCCGCGATCACCGTGCCCATCATCTGGACGGAACCGACGGGGACGGCCCCGGCTGGCCTGCCGATGGGCATTCAACTCGTGGGTCACCCCGGTGGCGAACACACCCTCTTGGCTCTCGCCGCCCAGCTAGAGCAGACCCTCAACTGGCCAGCCCGTCGCCCGCCCTGCTAGCGCGGTGGAGGGCGACGATGCCGCCGGTGAGGTTGCGGTAGGCGACTTGGCACCAACCTGTGGCCTGTATCTGCGCGGCCAGAGCAAGCTGATTGGGCCAGGCGCGGATGGACTCGGCCAGGTAGTCGTATGAGCCGCGATCACGGGTGACCGCGCCAGCCGCCACGGGCAGTGCCCGCAGCAGGCAGTCGCGGTATGCCACGCGTAGCGGCGCCCAGGTCGGGGTCGAGAACTCACACACCAGCAGCCGCCCGCCGGGCCGGGTCACCCGCAGCATCTCGCGCAGCGCCGCCGATGTATCCGCGACGTTGCGCAGACCAAAGCTGATGGTCACCGCGTCGAAGGTGCCGTCGGCAAAGGGAAGCGCGGTGGCATCGCCTAGTGTGAACGGCAGGTCGGGTCGCCGCCGCTTGCCCTCGGCGATCATCCCCGGGGAGATATCGCACGGCACGACGTGAGCGCCCGCCGCCGCTATCGGTGTGGTGCTGGTGCCGGTACCGGCCGCAACATCGAGTACCTGTTCACCCGGCTGCGGAGCCAGCGCTGCGATTACCGCCCGTCGCCACCGTCGATCCTGGCCCAAGGAAGCCAAGCTATTGACGAGGTCATACCGTCGGGCGATGCCATCAAACATCGCCGCCACCTCGCCGGGCTGCTTACTCAACGTCGCACGCACCATGCCCCCATTCTCCCAGCCGCGGCAGCTCGGAGCGAGCGAAATCGCCCCGAACCGCCGAAGGCGATGAGGATGTACCCAGATAGGCTTGGCGCCCATGCCCCGCGTCCCCGAATTGGTTGTTCGTACCCTCGCCGTTGAGCTGGTTGGCGATGGGGCGAGCGCGCTGATCGATCTGCTGCCGGGCGCGGCGCCGCTGGCTTGGGTACGCGAGGGTGAGGGGATTGTGGGTTGGGGTGAGGCGGCACGTATCGAGGCGAGGGGGGAAACCCGGTTCGCCGATGCCGAGCAGTGGTGGGTAGCCGTCGCCGCCAAAGCCGACGTGCATGATGAGGTTAACCTGCCCGGCACCGGCCTGGCGGCCTTCGGCTCGTTTTCGTTTGACCCGGAATCCGCAGCCGGTGGCGTGTTGATCGTGCCGCAGATGATTGTTGGGCGGCAAGGCGGGCGGGCCTGGGTGACCACCATCGATGCTGCTGAATCCGGCGCGTCATTCACAGGGAACGCTGGATCTAGGTTTGGCGACTCCGTTCGCTTCGCGCAGAATGAGGTAGCGGCCCCTTCATCACCAGGGGCAGTCACCGAAACGGGCGGCGCGATATCGGCCGACCGCTGGCAAGCGGCGGTGCGCGCGGCCATTGAGCGCATCTACTCCGGCGCGCTGGATAAGGTGGTGTTGGCCCGTGAGGTTGTAGTCGAGGCCGAGCGGCCCATCGATTCCCGCTGGCCGCTGCGGCGCCTGGCCGTTGAGTATCCGGCCACTTGGACGTTTAGTGTTGATGGCCTGATTGGGGCGACGCCGGAACTGCTGGTGCGGATGGAGGATGGGCGAGCCTTTTCTCGCGTGTTGGCCGGCACCATCCGCCGCGACGCCGCACTCGCGCGGTTGTTGGAATCGCCAAAGGAGCTGCAAGAGCATCGGCTGGCGGTGGAATCGGTTACCGCCGCGCTGGCACCGTTCTGTGCCGAGCTATCCGCGCCCGAGCAACCAGCCGTGCTGTCCCTGCCCAACGTAACTCACCTGGCCACGGATGTGACCGGTACTTTGCGGCCAGGTACCGCCCCCACCTCGCTTGCGTTAGCTGCCGCCCTGCATCCGACGGCGGCGGTCTGCGGTACCCCGACGCTCGTCGCGCTTGGCCTGATTCGCGAGGTCGAAACCCTGGATCGGGGCCGTTACGCCGGGCCGATTGGTTGGTTGGGCGCAAACGGCGACGGCGAGTGGGGCATTGCCCTGCGCTGCGCGCAGCTTGACCCGGCCAATCCGCGTCGGGCACGCCTCTACGCGGGCTGCGGCATCATGGCCGCCTCCGACCCCGACGCCGAACTGACCGAATCCGAGGCCAAACTGGCACCGATGCGCTCAGCGCTCGCAAGCATCCGCGAGTATCGTTAGCCGAAGACGGGCTTGGGCGGGGCGCCAGGTACGAACAGTGGGCGACGGATCGCATTGGCGTCATCCTCGTCGATGCGCAGCTGCCAGGCGTATGCGGCGCCGGGGGTGATCGGGATTCCGTTGCCGAAATCGATCACTATGCCCACATTTCCGGGAATCGAGGGGGGCAACGCGGCCATGCGTGGCACCGCCGGACGCTCGATGCGCGCTGGCTGCGAGATGCGGAAGAACTTGGGCGCGGTACCCTCGGCCATAGCCGCCCCGGCGGGCAGCGGCACCGGCTGACCATCGACATCAAGCAGCGAAATCTCGACGGTAAAGTCCGCCGGGCAGAACAGGGAATCCAGCTCCACCTGCGCCACTAGCGCGAACCGGGCCGTCGTGCGCTTGGCCGGATCGAAGCCCAATAGTTGGATGTTTCCCCCCAGGATGTTGGTCTTGCCGCCCACGTTTTGGGCGAAGTCGGCAAGCTGTAGATTCAAACGGGCATTCTCAGACACGACGCTCATGGTTGCTAAGTGTGACAGATGGACGGTAGTTTCTCAGCTCGTGAGTGCCATCCGTCCCAAATCTGCCCGTTCTGTGCGTCGTCGTCGTGAGCGCGAACGGCAAATGGTCGTGTTCGGTGTACTCCTGGTGGCCGTGATTGTTGTGGGCCTCGGGGCGCTGGCAATGTACCTGGGGGTGATCGAATCGCCGTTCGGGCGCGAGTTCAGCCAACCGCGCGCCGATGCGACCACCACGCCACCTTGCCTGCCGCGCGCCGGTGGCGACGACCCCCTCAATGACAGTGAGCCATACCCGATTCCCTACTCCGAGATTGACCTGCGCATCCTTAACGCCTCAAATGTTGCGGGATTGGCCCACGCGAACGCGACCATATTGGAACGGCGCGGCTTTGAGATCTCGGAAATCGGCGATTTCCCTGGCCGTCTTCGGTACACCGAGCTGCGCTTCGGTGAGCGTGGGATCATCGCCGCCTATACCGTCGCGGCTCAGTTCTCTTCGATTCGCCTGGTGCTTGATGACCGGGAAGTTGAGACCGTGGACCTGGTGCTGGGTGGCGTATACGAGGAGCCGTTGGCCGAGGATGTCGTCAACCTTTTCCCCAATGTGCCCATGACTAACGCCGACGATTGCCTGCCTGCCAACCGACTAATTCCGCTGCCTGGCCCCTCACTTACGGTACTCCCCTCCCCAGAGGCCACGAACTAAACCAGGCAACGCGGGCCAGGTAACCAAGTTTTACCGTCACCATCTGGCACGATGGGGCGGTGTCTGAAATTAACATTCTCGATGAGGTTGCCGATGATGCTGCCCTCTCCTTCGACACCCGCGGGTTGATCGATAACCTAGAAAGGTTGCTGCGCCCCTGGTGGTCCATTGCCATCGGCTTCGTGGTGACGCACGCCTGGATTGTGTGGCGAGCCTTTCACTATCGTCCCGAAATCTTCGGCGATGTCACCTTATACGAGTGGTGGGCGCGCATTGGCTTCGATCATGGCCGGTGGCCGGTGCTCGATTTTGATTGGGTGTATCCGGCCGGCGCTCTGCTGCCAATCACGCTGCCCGCACTCGGAAATGACACGCAGGATGCCTACCAGGCGCGCTGGGTTGTGATGTTGTGCGTGCTTAGTGCCTTGGCCCTGTGGCGGCTGGTAGTGGCCTCGGAGCGGGGCTGGCTTGCCGCCTGGTGGTACCTAGCGTTCCTGGCAGTGCTTGGTCCGATCTGGATGGGTCGGCTTGAAGGGGTGATCGCCCCAATCGCGCTGATCGCGCTCGTCGAGGCCCGGCGTCGGCCCGCACTGGCCGTGGCCATTGCCACCTTTGGTGCCTGGATCAAGATTGCCCCCGGTGCAGTCGTCCTGGCGCTGGCGGCAAGCGCCAGCTGGCTGCGCGATTTTTGCCAAAGTAAATCGACGGCTGATCGAGAGCGCTCTCTAGGTGCCCTGACGATGCGCGTGCTATTCCCTGGTGTCGCCGTGTCCGTGGCGGTGGTGGGCCTGGCGGTACTCGGCGGGGCGGGGGGGCGAGCGCTGTCCGTTTTCGGGGAACAGCAAGGACGATCGCTACAGGCCGAATCGGTGGCAGCCACATCATTTAGCCTGGCCAGGCTGGGTGAATCCCCTGGGTTTGAGTTCAACACCGAAATCTTCACCTTTGAGGTGCCCGGTGGCGTGGCGGGCGCGGTGGCCTCGGCGCTCGACACCGTCTTGATCCTGGCCGTACTCGGGTTAGGCGTGATGATCTTCCTGGCCGCCCGCCGCCGCCCCGATCTGACGATGGACGTGTTCCTGCTCGGCGCGTACGCGATCACGCTGGCGTTGATCGTGTTCAACAAGGTGGGTTCGCCGCAATTCATCGCCTGGATCGGCCCCACCGTCGCTGCGGGCATAGCGCTAGCCAGCCCCACAGCGCGCCGCCTTTGGCACGTTCCAGCCGCCGGACTGCTGGGCATCGCCCTGCTTACCCACCTGATCTATCCCATCGCCTATGGGGAGTTCATCGGCGGCGAAGCCCGGATGATCTGGGTGGCAGCCGTGCGCAACATTCTGCTCGTCGCCCTGCTGGGCATCGCCGTCTGGCGCCTAGAGCAGATCACTGTCAACGCCCATAACGCCAACAAGAACCACTAAACATGATGCCACCAAAAGAATCTTCGCTGACCGACGTCGAGATTGAGATTGCTGATCGCATTGCCGATCGCGTTGTTGATCGCCTTACCGACCACCTTGCCGATCACTCCGGTGATGCCCCCATCGCCTCGTCCGTTGAGCCACCGGCCGGTTTTGCTGAGATCTCCTCGAACCCGGCAGCAGCCTCGCTGCTGCAAATTCTTAGCTCCGGCAAGGCCATCGCCGTCGGCTTTATTTTTGTGCATTTGTGGCTGACCTTGCAGGGCATGTCGTTTCGGTGGGGAACCTTCAACTACGTTGATCGGTATGAGGGGTGGGCCAGACGAGGTTTGGAGTACGGCTACTGGCCGGTGCTGGATTTCGATTGGGTGTACCCGATTGGCGCGATAGTGCCGCTCACTCTCCCGACGCTGGGTAACTCGACGACGGACGCCTACCAGGTGCTTTGGACCGTGTTGGTATATGGGCTGAGCGCTGTGGCCTTGTGGCGCCTGACAGTTTCCTCGCCGCGCGGCTGGGTTGCCGCCTGGTGGTGGCTGGCCTTCTTGGCGGCCCTCGGCCCGATCTGGGTCACCCGGCTTGAGGGAGTGATCGCCCCGCTGATGCTGGTCGCCTGGGTGGAGATCCGCCATCGTCCCGAGTTGGCCGTGGTGCTGGCAACCATTGGCGCCTGGATCAAGATAGTGCCTGGCGTGCTTGTGCTGGCTATGGCCACCTGTGTCGGGTCGGTTCGGGACGGGTTGCGGCGGATTGTGTTGCCAGGGGCGGTGGTTTCCGCGGTGATCGTAGGTCTGGCGCTGCTGGGCGGGGCAGGCACCCGAGTGTTTGGCGTCTTCGGGGAACAACACAATCGATCCCTGCAAGTGGAGTCGGTGGCGGCCACTGCGTTTAGCATCGCCCGCCTTTGGAACCCGGACATAAGGTTCGAGAACAACCCGGCGATAGCGACAATCGAAGTGGTATATCCGACGGTAGAGACGGTGGCCTCGGTGCTGGACGTAGCCCTGATCGTCTCCGTACTGGCTCTGTTGGCGTTGACTTTCTTTGTTGTTCGTCGGCGTCCGGAGCTAACTATCGACGCGCTGTTGGTTGGCTCGTACGCCGTGATGCTGGCGATGGTCGTGTTTAACAAGGTTGGCTCGCCGCAGTTCGCCGCCTGGATTGGCCCGCCCGTCGCTGCGGGCCTGGCGCTGGCTGGCCCGCAGGTGCGCCGCCTCTGGCTCGGTCCGGCAGTCGGCCTGCTGGGGGTCGCGTTGCTGACTCACGCCATTTTCCCTCTCGACTATGTCTCATTCCTAAACGGCCACGTGTGGATGATTACTCTGGCGGCGGCGCGTAATCTTGGGTATGTCGCGCTGTTGGGTCTGGCCCTCTGGCGGCTGATCCAGATGTGGCGGGTGGGCCTAGAGCGCGGTGATGATCTCCTCGGTCTTGACCTTGGCATCGCCGAGGAACATGGCGGTATTTTCGCGGAAGAACAGCGGGTTCTCCACCCCGGCGTATCCGGTGGCCAGGGAGCGCTTGAAGACGACCACCTGGGCGGCCCGCCACACCTCTAGCACCGGCATCCCGGCGATGGGGCTGGTTGGGTCTTCAAGGGCGGCCGGGTTGACGGTGTCGTTGGCGCCAATCACCAGCACCACGTCCACTTCTGCCAGGTCGTCGTTAATCTCGTCCATTTCCAACACGATGTCATAGGGCACCTTGGCCTCGGCAAGCAGCACGTTCATGTGACCGGGCAGGCGGCCCGCGACGGGATGCACGGCAAAGCGCACATCCTTGCCATCGGCGCGCAGCCGCTCGACGAGAGAGGCAACCGGGAACTGTGCCTTGGCTACGGCCATGCCATAGCCGGGGGTGACCACGATGGAGCGGGCATCGCGCAACATGGCCGCCACCTCGGCGGCATCCACCTCGCGATGTTCGCCCTGAATGACGGTTGAGCCTGCCGAAACCGCCACCCCATCACCGGAGCCGAAGCCGCCCAGGATGACGGCGGTGATGGAACGGCCCATCGCCTTGCACATCAGATGGCTAAGAATCGCGCCGGAGGAGCCAACCAGGGCGCCGGTGACGATCAGCAGGTTGTTGGAAAGCATGAAACCGGCCATCGCGGCGGCCAGGCCGGAGTAGGCGTTGAGCATGGAGACGACCACGGGCATGTCGCCGCCACCGATGGCGATGACCATATGCCAGCCCAGCAGCAGCGACACGGCAGTGAGGGCAATCAGCATGGTCAGGCCGACGCCCTGCGGGTCGAGAACGAAGGCCGCAATGAGTCCGATGGCCACGGCGAACCCGCCGAGGTTTAGCCAGTTGCGGCCGGGCAGGGTGATGGGGGCCGAACTCATCTTTCCGGCCAGTTTCAGGCAGGCGACGATGGAGCCGGAGAAGGTCATGGCGCCGATCAGCGCGCCGAAGGCGACCACCACCAGATGAGCTGCGCCCCCGGCGTCGGGCACGGAGCGCTTGAGCAGGAACTCGCCGAAGCCGATGATGAGCGCGGCCAGGCCCGAGAAGGAGTTGAGGATGGCGATGAGTTGCGGCATGGCCGTCATCTCGCGCCGCAGGGTGGCCCAGGCGCCAACTCCGGCACCGATGGCCAAGACTGCCGCGATCAGGGAAAGCGTCACCGCGACGGGCCGTTGGGTGGTCTGCACCACCAGCACGAGGGTGGCCCCAATGGCTAGCGTGATGCCGGTGGCGCCGAGCAGCACGCCACGGCGGGCGGTGGTCTGCTTGGAGAGGTCGGCGATGGACAGGACGAACAGCAGGATCGCCACGAGGTAGATGGCCTGGGCGAACATGGTCAGGCGATCAGGTTCGGCGGGCACGAAGACGACGCTAAGAGCGGCGATCATGAGGGGTCCTTTCGGAACATGGCGATCATGCGCCTGGTGACCAGGAACCCGCCGAAGATGTTGATGGCGGCCACCACGCCCGCGCCAAAGGCCAGGATGGTGACCGCGAGGTTATTGCTGCCGATGTGCAGCAGGGCACCCACCAGCACGATGCCGGAGATGGCGTTGGTGTGACTCATCAGCGGAGTGTGCAGGGCCGGCGCCACGCCGGTAATCAGGTAGAACCCGATCACGACGGCCAGGGCGAACACCGTTAGATGGCCAAGCAGGCCGGGTTCGCCGAAGGTGGCGGCTAGTACCAGCAGCGTGGCCGCGAGTGCCCCGCCGATCAGCTGCCGCATCGAGCGGGCCTTGGCGATGGCCGCCTTTTCGGCGGCAATCTCTTCAGCGCTGCGGGTGGTTGAGCCTGTTGAAACCACTGCTGTAGCGGTGGTCGCGCTAACGGCCACGGGCGGTGGCGGCCACAGCACCTCGTGTTCGTGGGTGATGGTCATGCCGCGCTGCACCTCGTCGTCCAGGTTTAGCACGGCCACGCCGTCCTTGGCCGGGGTGAGTAGCGTGAGCAGGTTGACGATGTTAGTGCCATATAGCTGGGAGGTTTGAGCGGGCATTCGGCCGGGCAGGTCGGTGTAACCGAGCACGATAACGCCGTTTTCGGTGACGACGCGCTCGCCGGGCACGGTAGCCTCGGCGTTGCCGCCGCCGGATGCGGCCAGGTCAACGATCACGGAGCCGGGCTTCATCGCCGCGATCATCTCGGCGGTAATGGTGCGCGGTGCGCGGCCCCGCACTAGGGCGGTGGTGATGACGATATCGGCCTTGGCAGATTCGGCCGCGTACATCTCGGCGGTGGCGGCCTCCTGGGCGGCGGTCAGCTCGCGGGCGTAACCGTCGGCACTAATCTCCTGTTGGGCGGCCTTGGCCTGCACGAACGTTGCGCCCATCGATTCGATCTGCTCACCGGCTTCGGGGCGCACGTCGAAGGCCCGCACGTTAGCGCCCAGCGAGGCGGCAGTGCCGATGGCGGCTAGCCCGGCGACGCCGCCACCGATCACGAACACATTGGCCGGGGACGTCTTTCCGGCGGCGGTGACCTGCCCGGTGAACATGCCTTGATACTCGACGGCGGCCTCGATGACGGCGCGGTAGCCGGAAACGTTTGACATGGTGGAGAGCGTGTCGAGGGCCTGAGCGCGGCTGATGCGAGGCACGGCATCTAGGGCGAGGGCGGTGATGCCTTCGGCGGCGAAGGTCTCGACGAGTTCGGGGTGGGCGGCCGGGAATAGTTGGGCGATCAGTACGGTGCCTTCCCGCAGGTAGTCCAGTTGTTCGGGGGCAGGGGCGGCCACGGCAATGACTATGTCGGCGCCCCACGCCGCCGCGGCATCCGCCTCGGCGTCGGCGCCCGCCTCGCGGTAGGCGTCGTCGCTAAAGTTCGCCCCAATTCCGGCCCCGGCCTCGACCACTACCTCGTAGCCGAGCTTGCAGAGTCGACCAACGGTTGCGGGCGTCGCGGCCACTAGCCGCTGCCCGGCGGCAGCCTCTTTTGGTACACCAATGCGCATGACACTAAAACCTACCGGACTCCTGGGGTACGTAAAGACCCCCCGCGCACCCGCCAGAGCGCAAGTACCCTTGCTGCCTTCCGGCCCTGGGGGAGTTCCTCACGATGACGCCGCACGAGGGGTCGCCACCAAGCTTACCTCCCCCTCGCGAGTTCGAGCATTTGTCGCCCTGTTCGAGCGCCCGAGCGCTCGAACACCACGACAAATGCTCGAACTCACCGCTGAAGACACTCTCGGTAGGCGTGTCCTGGCAACGTCCGGTATCATTGCCGGGCCGCGTGCTGCGCAAGTCGCACGTTGGCACCCAGGAGGATTCGCCTAGTGGCCTATGGCGCACGCTTGGAAAGCGTGTTGGGTGTGATAGCCCTCGGGGGTTCGAATCCCCCATCCTCCGCCCCAATCCCCGAAATCCGCGTGATTTCGGGGAGGTTTTCGTTGGTCAGGAAACCTGGCCTATAGCCCCCTATTCTGCCCCAGATCGGCGGTATCACGCGCAAAGGGGTTGGTAGCCCAGGATGGCGTTGGGTGCCTGCCGCAGTGGTGGCCTCCTCGCTACTCAATCAGCCAGGTGGCGTGTTTGCGCGGGGTGCGGGGCACATAGAATCGGCGTATGACCTCTTCGCCTGCGGCCCTTGCGCCGATTCCTGACTTTTATGCGATCGTTCCGGCAGGTGGGGCGGGCACTCGCCTGTGGCCGCTATCGCGGCAGAGCGCCCCGAAGTTCTTGCATGACCTGACCGGGGCGGGACAGACATTGCTTCAGGCCACATTCGCGCGGCTGGCTCCGCTGGCCGCATCCTGCGTGTTGGTCACCGGTGAGAAACACGTTGCCGCCTGTCGTCAGCAGTTACCGCAGCTTGGCGACGCCGATGTACTCGCTGAGCCCTCGCCACGCGACTCGATGGCGGCCATCGGCCTGGCTGCCGCCGTGCTTCAGCAGCGGCATGGCGATGTCATCGTCGGTTCGTTCGCCGCCGATCAGATCATCAACTCAAAGCGTGCCTTTGAGGCGACAGTGCGGGAGGCCGTCGCCGCCGCTCGCGAAGGTTATGTGGTCACTATTGGCATCGCGGCCTCCCGCCCGTCGGTGGCCTTTGGATACGTACAGTCTGGCGCGCCGCTTGGGGTTGCGGATGCGCCGACGGCCCTGCACGCGGTTGGCTTCACCGAGAAGCCCGATGCGGCCACGGCCCGTGCCTACGTGGCCAGCGGCGATTACCGCTGGAACGCCGGAATGTTCATCACCCGCACGTCCGTGTTGCTTGGGCACCTCGCCGAGCAGCGGCCCGCGCTGCACGCCGGGCTTATCGAGATCGCCGCCGCCTGGGATACCCCGGCTCGCAGCGAGGTTATGGCTCGCGTCTGGCCCGGCCTGGAGAGGATCGCCATCGACCACGCCATCGCCGAGCCGGTGGCCGCCGCCGGGGGAGTGGCCGTAGTGCCCGGCACCTTCGCCTGGGACGACATCGGTGACTTCAACTCCCTGGCCGGACTGTTGCCCGCCATCGATGAACGAGGCAACAAGGTGGTAGGCGACCCGGCGGCGTGTTCTGGAGGAGTCGGCGATGTAATCCGCATCGAGGCCGGGGGCACCGTGGTGGTGCCCAACTCCGGGCGGGTCATCTCCCTGCTCGGCGTGGACGATCTAGTGGTGGTGGACACCCCCGACGCCCTGCTCATCACCACCCGCGCCCGCGCCCAACAACTCAAGGACGTGGTAGACGCCGTTCGCGAATCCGGCTTCGAGGAACTGCTCTAACCTCCGGAGGTTGAATTTGTCGAAACTACCCAATCCCAGGTAGCCGCGATACCCGTCGCAAGGTTGGTCTGCGGTTTCCACCCTAGGGTTTGGTACGCAAGGGTGGCATCTAGCCACACCTCATCCAAGTCGAAGTCGCGTTGCGGGACTAGCTCGATCTTTGGACGCTCGACGCCAGTGACACTAGCGATAGTGGCCAGCACCTCACGAAGCGTGGTCGGTACCCCAGAGGCCAGGTTCAAAAGATTCGGTGAATTGTCGGGTTCATGCAGCGCGACTAGCGCCGTCACTAGATCGTCAATGTAGAGATAGTCGCGCACAACATCTAAGCTGCCGATCACCCGCAACGGGCGTCTCGCAGCCACCGCCGAAAGCCAGTAGCCGATAACCCCCTGGCCGCGCGCCGGGCGTTGTCCCGGCCCGTAAGCATTCGAGATGCGCGCAATCACCTGCGGCAGTGGCCGCACGGACAGCTCTCGTTCCAGGTCTAGCTTGGCTCGCCCGTAGGCAGTATCGGGCCGCGCGGGGGTGTCCTCCGTGAATGGCGGGATGTCGCGCCCATAGACGGTGCCACCCGAGCTGAGCAACACCACCTGCGGTGGTGAAGCCAACTTAGCTAATAGATCCAGAAACGCGCTAAACGCGGCCTGATCCACCGCCACCCGCTCTGGCTCGTCGACAGCGATAGCGGGATTGATGGTCGAGGCCGCCCAATAGATGGTGCGGCACTCACCAATCCGGACCACCGCATCGGGTGAGTCGAGATCGCCCCGATCCAACGGCAGCGCTGGTACATTCAGCGTGTCAAACTTCGCACAAAGCGCTCGGCCGATGAAGCCGCGGGCGCCCACCACGGCAGCTCTCGGGAGTGGCGCTGATTCGGGAAGAGGCATGAGGATTCCGGCTAGAGTGGGCAAAGTGAGTTTCGAGTCTAGTTCAGCGGCAGCATCCCAGGCAGTCATCCCGCTTAGGACACAGGCCCGCGAGGCGCTGCGCGAAACCCTAGGAGGAGCCACCCGCGTCGGCCTGGTGAACTTCCCCAACCACGGCAACCCCGGCGATCCGGCGCTGTGGTTGGCCGCTCAGCAATTACTCCGCAGTCTGGGCGTGCGCATCACTTATCGCAGCGCGTGGTGGGATTTCGACGCGTTGGCCGCTCGCCGGGCGCTCGATGATGCCCCGATTCTGCTTAACGGCGGCGGCTCCCTGGGTGACACCTACGCCGGACAGCAGAGCACTCGCGTTCGCGTGTTGACCGAGATGCGCGACAATCCCATCATTCAGTTGCCACAGTCCATCGACTTTCGCGATCCAGCCAACGCAGCGACCTTCGGCGATCTTGCCCGCGCCCACCCCGACTTTCGACTAATGGTGCGCGAACACATTTCCGTCGAGCGAGCGCGCACGCAGTTGGGCATCGAGCCGCGACTTTCCCCAGATCATGTACTCGCCCTGCAACTTGACGCCAAGCTGCGGTCCTTCCGCCTGGGGCCACCACAGTACGACGTGCTTTGGATGACCTGGGGTTCACACATGCCCGAACACGTCGATTACTGGACGCCCGAAGTGCCAGGTGTGCGTCGATTGGACTGGATTGACGGTCAGGCACAGGATGAGGCCAACTGGGATCGCCGGGGCCGGTGGGCGCTCGCGGCCAACCGCTGCATCCAGCAGAAATGGAATCCGAAGTCGCGCTGGGCGGGCGTCACACATCGGGTCGCAGCCATCACCTATGATCCGCTGGCGACGCGTTGGGTGCGACGCGGCTTCGACTACCTGAGTACGGCGAAAGTGGTGGTCACCAACAAGCTGCACGGCCACATTTTCAGCGTGTTGGCTGGTATTCCCCATGTTGTGCTGAACAATTCCAATGGCAAGGTCTCCGGCACGCTCGACGCTTGGACCTCTGGGCTGCCGGGGGTACATCGGGCAACTGAGGGCGAAGAGGCCTACAAGATCGCGCTGCAACTGCTAAGGGAGATGGCATGAAACTCGTGGTGACGCTGCTCGTGCGCGACGAGGTGGATGTGGTTGGGGCCAACATTGCTCACCACTTGGATCAGGGCGCGGCGCATGTTCTGGTTACCGACCTTGGTTCCACCGATGGCACGGTTGAAATTATCGAGAGCTATGCGCGGCGAGGTCTGGCCACATTGATCCAGGAACCCGGCGATGAGTTCCGGCAGGCGCAGTGGGTGACTGCAATGGCCCGCCGCGCCGCCACTGAACACGGCGCCGATTGGGTAATAAATCTAGATGGTGACGAGTTTTGGGTGCCGAAGGATCGTTCGCGACGGCTGGTAGATGTGCTGGCTGAGCTGCCCGATGAGGTAGGCATGGTGCGGGCTTGGCGGCAAGACCTGGTGGGCTTTCCGAGCCGGGGCGCTGGTTTTACGGATTGGCCGCGACGGTTGCGCTGGCGCAACCTCAACACAGTTTCAGAGCGGGGAAGGCCGCTCGGCCCGAAGGTTTGCCACCGAGCCGATTCGCAGGTGGAGGTACCAATGGGCAACCACAGCGCGGCCGGGCCGAGGCTTGGGCGGCTAGCGGACGATGAGCCAATCCTCATTCTGCACGCACAACTGCGCTCATGGGCGCAGTTCAGCCGCAAGATAGCCGTCGGCGGTGCGGCGCTGGCGGCCAACACAGAGTTGGACGCGGCCGTCGGCTGGCATTGGCGAGCCGACTATGAGCGGCTGCAAGACGGCACCCTAGAGCGGACGTACCGCGACCGCTGCCTAAGCGTCGGTCGCCTGCTGCGCGGCCTGCGCGCTGGCACCCTCGTCCGGGACCGCTGGCTAGAAAAGCGCCTGGCGCAGCTGCCGGATTAGGCCAACCTCTAAGAACCCTTGGCACCCATAAAAGTGAACCTTGGCTCCCCCTTTTATCGGTGCTTCCGGCTCAGAAGGGTGCCGCTGCACCTTGGTTTATGTTGCCGGAGGGCAGGGTGGTTGCGCAGGATGGCGAGGGGTGTGCAGGGTTTCGGGTGGGGAGGATTCGGCGGTGGCGGAAATAACCTGGCACAATGGATGCCGGGTTGCGCGGCGCTGACGCGTCGGCAGGCCATTCCGCCTTGGTGTAATTGGCAGCACAGGGGTTTTTGGTGCCCTTAGTTCAGGTTCGAGTCCTGGGGGCGGAGCGTGACAAATACTGAGTCGCCGGTGGCGGCGGTTGTTATCCTCGCCGCCGGCCAGGGCACCCGGATGAAGTCGAGTACCGCCAAGGTGCTTCATCGAATCGGCGGACGCTCCCTGTTAGGTCACGCTATCGCCGCCGGGAAGTTCCTTAACCCCACACACCTAGCCGTCGTCGTGCGTCACGAGCGCGATCAGGTGGCCGCCGAGGCGCGCGCCCTCCACCCGCCCGCGGTGATCGCCGATCAGGATGATGTGCCCGGCACCGGGCGCGCCGCACAATGCGCGCTGATAGCGCTGGACGAGGTGGTTTCGACCAATGTGACTGGCCCCATCGCCGTCATCTCCGGTGATGTGCCGCTGCTCGATGGCCAAACCCTCGCCTGGCTGCTTGATGCCCACCGCGCCGAGGGCAATGCCGTCACCCTCCTGACCACCATGCTTGACGACGCGACCGGTTATGGCCGCGTCGTCCGGGCCGCTGATGACAGCGTTACGGCCATCGTTGAGCATCGCGACGCCAGCGACGCCCAGCGTGAGATTCGGGAAATCAACTCCGGCACCTACATTTTCGATGCCGCCATCCTGCGGGCGGGCCTGAGCGCCGCCACCCGCGACAACAATCAGGGCGAGATGTACCTGACCGACGTGATCGCCCACGCGCGCGCGGCTGGACTCCGGGTTGGGGCCGTCGTCACGGAAGATCAGATGTTGGTGGCGGGCGTCAATGATCGCGTGCAGTTAGCCGCGCTCGGTCGCGAACTTAACCGCCGCATCGTTAAAGAGTGGATGCGGGCAGGCGTTACCGTCGTGGACCCGGCCACCACCTGGATCGATGTGGACGTTGACCTTGAAGCCGACGCCACCTTGCTGCCCGGCACGCAGCTACACGGCGCCACCTCCATCGCCGCCGGGGCCATCATCGGTCCAGATACCACCCTTACCGATACCGAGGTGGGCGCCGGGGCCGCCGTTACCCGCACGCAGGCCCTGCTTGCGGTAATCGGTGAGGGCGCCACCGTCGGCCCCTTCACCTACCTACGCCCCGGCACCACGCTCGGCGCAGGCGGCAAGATCGGCGGCTTCGTCGAGGTCAAGAACGCGCAGATCGATGCGGGCGCCAAGGTGCCGCATCTGAGCTACGTGGGAGACGCAACCATCGGGGAGGGCGCCAACCTTGGCGCCGGTACCATCGTCGCCAACTATGACGGCGTGAAAAAGCATCGCACGCATGTCGGCGTGCAGGCACGCGTCGGCAGCGACAACGTGCTGGTGGCACCCGTCACCATCGGGGATGGTGCCTACACCGCTGCCGGCTCCGTTATCACCGAGGACGTGGCCCCTGGTGCGCTAGGCATTGGCCGCGCCCGACAGACGCAACTGCCCGACTGGGTGGCAAAAAACCGGGCCGACACCGAGGCTGCGTCAGCTGCTACGGCGCAAAAGGGCGCCACGGGCGGGCAAGCCGCCATCCCAGGCACTAGCGTTGACTCCGCCGCCAACCCGAGTGAGGACTGAAGCGAAGATGAACCTATCGATCCACTCCGCGCCCGACCGCGAACTCATGGTCGCCAAGGGTAGATCGCACCCGGAGTTGGCCGAGGCCATCGCCCGTGAGCTGCATATCGACCTGCTGCCCACCACTACCTACGACTTCGCTAACTCGGAAACCTACGTGCGGTATGGCGAGTCTATTCGCGGTACCGACCTGTTCATCATTCAGCCGAACGCCACCCCGGTGAACGAGTCGCTGATGGAGCTGTTGTTGATGTTGGATGCCGCCAAGCGCGCATCCGTGGGCCGCGTCACCGCCGTGATTCCATTCCTGGCCTACGCCCGACAGGACAAGAAGTCGCGGGGCCGCGAGCCTATCTCGGCCCGCCTGGTCTCCGACCTGTTGGCCACGGCTGGGGCCGACCGCGTGATGAGCATCGACCTGCACTCCCCGCAGATTCAGGGCTTCTTTGATATGCCGGTGGACCACCTAGAGGCCATGCCCGTGCTGGTGGATTACGTGCGCACCCGCGTCGATTTGACCAACGTTTGCGTGGTCTCCCCAGATGCCGGGCGGATCAAGGTAGCCGAGCAGTGGGCCACATCCTTCGACGGCTGCCCGCTGGCCTTTGTACACAAAACCCGCGACGTGACCCGCCCCAACCAATCACACGCCAACCGCGTGGTTGGTGACGTGCAGGGCCGAGACTGCGTACTCGTAGACGATTTAATCGACACCGGCGGCACCATCACCGAGGCGGCCAAGGTGGTACTCGGCGCGGGCGCCAAGTCGGTGACCATCGCCGCCACCCACGGCGTACTCTCGCCACCCGCCGCGCAACGTTTGCACGAGTCCGGGGTTAAAGAAGTGGTGGTGACCGACACGCTGCCCATCGATTCTGCCAGACGTTTCGCCGAACTTACCGTATTGTCTATAGCACCAATGCTGGCTCGTGCCATTCGCACGGTTTTCGAGGACAGCTCTGTGACCTCTCTATTTGACAACAACGGAACCTGATGACTGACACTTACACCCCATTGCCCATAACGGTTATTGTCCCCACATTCAACGAGGGGCCGAACGTTGCTGAATTGGTGCGTCGCCTGGGGGATGCACTCCCAGCGGATTCGACCGTTTTATTTGTGGATGACTCGAAGGACGACACTCCGCAGATCATCGAGCAGGTGGCGGAAACTGCATCGTTGCGGGTGCTAATGATCCATCGCACCGAACCGATTGGCGGGTTGTCGGGAGCCGTGGTCGAGGGGCTTCAGAAGGCCGAGGCCGACGGCGCACGGTGGATGGTGGTGATGGA